>SHUM01000007.1 GCA_009691245.1 Acidobacteriota bacterium
GGCGTATCTGGACCTGACGCTGGCCAGTACGGAGCATCGCAAGATTTGGAAACATTTGCAGCGCTGCGCCGATTGCCGCGAAGAGTTGAGCCAGATGTCCGAGCTGCGCGACGAGTTGCGTCAAATTCCCGTTCCAGCAGTCCCGGAAAGACTGGCCTTTGACGTTCGAGTGCGCATTGCTCAGGCGCGCTATCAGACGCAGCGGCCCAGCTTGTGGTGGAGGCTGCGCATGCGTGTACAACCCTTCGCCATGCCGGCATTCTCCGGAACCATGTCTGCTATTGTCATCTTTGCGCTGTTCATTCCCGAGGTGGCTGTACCCGGGACGGTCTACAAGAACGACGTACAGATCGAATGGGCCACGCCAGCCCGCCTGCTCGCAATGGGACCGACTGAATTGGGTCCGGGTTCCGACAATCTGGTCGTTCAAGTATTGATTGACCACAATGGCCGCGTTGCCGACTATTCCATCCTTTCCGGCAACCATACAGACGAGGATATGCGGGAATTGCGCAATCGTCTGACGTTCACAGTCTTTGATCCGGCAACATTTCACGGGCGCCCGACCGCCGAGGTTCGTTTGATCGCGTTCAATACCATTCGCGTGCGCGGCTAAGCCCCATCTCCGCGCAGTTTGCTTGACCTTCCCCGCTCAATGCTCTAACTTCGACTTCTGCGCCTGAATTCCACGATGGTATCAGCGGTGGCGCATGGACGAACCCGTGAGCAGCCATCCCGACAAATCGATTCGCAATATAGAGGAATGGATCGACCGCATCCGGCAGTGCGATGTGCGCGCCGTCGCGCGCGCCATCTCAGCTATTGAGAATCGCTCAGCGGATTCGGCGGCCCTGCTCAGCGGACTCCGCGCGCAATCCGTGCAAACTTTGCGCCATTCCGCTGTCGTGGGAATCACCGGCGCGGCGGGAACCGGCAAGAGTACGCTCACCGATGCGCTGATTACGGAGCTGCGCCGACAGAGCAAGACCGTCGGCGTGCTGGCCATCGACCCCAGCAGCTCTGTTAGCGGCGGCGCGCTTCTGGGCGACCGCATTCGTATGCAGGCGCATGGCCTCGACCCCGGCGTGCTGATTCGCAGCATGGCCACGCGCGGGGCAGTCGGTGGATTAGCGGCGGCCACGCGCAATGCCGTCGCGGTGCTGGACGCCGCGGGAAAGGATTTCATCCTGATTGAAACAGTCGGCGTCGGGCAGGACGAAATCGCCGTCGCACAACTGGCGGACGTAACCGTGTTATTGCTGGCTCCAGGAACAGGCGACGGCGTGCAGGCCATGAAGGCCGGTCTGATGGAAGTGGCCGACATTTACGTGCTGAACAAAGCGGATGATGCTGGCGTGGCTCAGCTCGAAGCGGATGTCGTTGAAAGCCTGCAACTGCGGGAGCCGGATGAAAGCAATCAGTCAGCGCGATTGGCTCCGATTGTCCGAACAGTGGCCACGGAAGGCACAGGAGTGCCACAATTGATATTGGCGATCGCAGATTTGCTGGCTCCAGGCCGCCCCTCAAAACAGCGGCCAGAGGTTCCCATCAAGGCAGCGCTGGACGACTCGGCCGTTCTCGATCATATGGGAATCGCAGTTGCGTCAATCGCCGAATCGCTGAAGTTTTACGAGGATGCCATGGGGCTGCGTGTCTCCGGTTATTATGACATTCCGCAGGAATTAACCAGGGTGGCGATGCTGCCCGCCGGCGAGGCCCGCATCGAGTTACTGGAAGCCACTCAGCCCGACTCTCCCATCGGCCGATTTCTTGCCAGGCGGGGACCGGGACTGCACCACATCTGCATTCGAGTTCCTGACCTCGGCGCGGCGCTGGACAAACTAAAGCAGAGCGGAGCGCAGTTGCTGCAGGCAGAACCGCAGGAGGGCGCAGGCGGCCATCGCTATGTTTTTGTCCACCCCGCAAGCGCGGGCGGAGTTTTACTGGAACTGGTGCAGGCGCAATAGAAAAGCTGGAAAGGCAAATGGATGCAACCAATCGAGCAGCGAGCGGAGATCGGCGTGATCGGCGGCAGCGGGCTTTACGGTCTGCCGGGACTTGAGAACATCGAAGAAGTGCGACTGGAGACGCCTTGGGGGCAACCCTCCGATGCTTACATGCTCGGCACGATGAAGGGACGGCGGCTCGCGTTTCTCGCGCGGCACGGCCGTGGCCACCGAATCCTGCCCAGCGAGCTGAACTTTCGCGCCAACATTCATGGCATGAAACAACTGGGCGTCGAGAGAATTCTCTCCTTCAGCGCCGTCGGTTCGCTGCGTGAAGATTTGCCGCCGCAGATGTTCGTGCTGCCGGACCAGTTCTTTGATCGCACCAGCGGCCGTATCTCCACTTTTTTCGGCAACGGCTGCGTCGCGCATGTCGGATTCGCCGACCCGATCTGCCCGGAGATGCTCAATTCCTTGGATACGGCTTGCGCCGCGGCGGGAGTCTCCAAACACCGTGGCGGCACCTACGTCTGCATGGAAGGCCCGGCGTTCTCCACCAAAGCCGAGTCGCATGTCTATCGCTCCTGGAAGATGGACGTCATCGGCATGACCAATTTGCAGGAAGCCAAGCTCGCGCGCGAGGCCGAGATTTGTTATGCCACCGTCGCGATGGTTACCGATTTCGATTGCTGGCATCCGGATCACGATGCCGTTACCGTGCAGCAGATCGTTCAGAACCTTATGGCCAATGCGGACAACGCTACGAAAGTTTTGCTGCACACCCTCGAGAGCGTGCCGAGCGCACGCGGTTGCCGCTGTGGCTCCGCACTGGAGAATTCAATTCTCACCGATCGCGCCAGGATTCCCGCCGGAACGCGGCGCGACTTGGACCTGCTCATCGGAAAATATCTGGCCAAGTAATTGGCCCACAAATGATGGAGGAAAGTAATGAGTTTATTGGTTGTGGGATCGGTGGCGTTTGATGCGGTAAAGACACCGCATGGAAACATTGATCGCATGTTGGGAGGGTCGGCCAGCTACTTCGCCGTGGCGGCCAGCTACTTCACTCCGGTGCGGATTGTCGGCGTGGTGGGCGACGACTTCGCGGACGAGCATCATCAGGTCTTCCGCGACCGCGGCGTCTGCACGGAGGGTCTGGAGCGCGTGGCGGGCAAGACGTTTTTCTGGTCCGGTGAGTACAGCCCGAATATGAACGACCGCACCACGCTCGACACGCAGCTCAATGTATTCGCCACCTTTGAACCCAAGCTTCCGGAGCATTACCGCAAATCACCCTATCTATTTCTTGGCAATATTGATCCGGAATTGCAGACTCGCGTGCAGCGTCAGATGCAAGACCCGCGCCTGGTCGCCGGCGACACCATGAATTTCTGGATCGAAGGGAAACGCGAGCACTTGATCGAAACATTAAAAGGCCTGCACGTGTTGCTGATCAACGACTCGGAGGCCCGTCTATTGAGCGGCGAGTGGAATCTGGCCAAGGCCGCCCGCGCCATTCGCAGCTTCGGGCCACATACGGTGGTCATCAAGCGCGGCGATAACGGCGCGACGATTTATCAGGATGGACACATCTTCAGCGCTCCGGCGCTGCCGCTGGAAGTTGTCCACGATCCCACCGGCGCGGGCGACAGCTTCGCGGGCGGGTTCATGGGCTACCTCGCTTCCCTGCCCCCCTCCAAGGATGAGATTGCGCCCAATGATTTACGGCGCGCCGTGATCTTTGGCTCCGTTATGGGCAGCTTCACGGTGGAGCAGTTCGGTCTGGATCGCCTGCGCCACCTGAATCGCGAAGAGATCGACAGCCGCTTCCGAGTATTCCAGAAATTGACTCAGTTTGAGTAGCTCGCGTGTTGTGATTTTCCTATTCGACTGTCATCCTGAGCGCAGCAAAGGATGACAGCAAGAAATATCCTCGCTGGAACTCCGAAGGATCATCATGCCCTCACTTGATTTAAGAACCTTGCGCGTCGATCAGATTGGAAGCCTGCAGAGGCCCAGCACGCTGAAGGCCGCTTACGCCCGCCATCTTCAGGGTAAACTCTCGGTGCAGGATTTGCACGAAGCGCAGGACGAGGCCATCCTGGAAGCGATCACGACGCAGCAGGCTCATGGGCTGCCGGTGCTGACGGACGGCGAGTTTCGACGCGTCCACTTCATGGAGAGTTTTGGTGAAGTGGCCGGGATGGAGCAGTGGAAGAGCAAGCTGGACGCGGTGATCCGCGCGCTGGACGACGAAGCCGACGCCGCCAACTCCCGCGATATTCTCGGCATCGACCCCACGCTTCGTACGCAGCGATCGGTTACCAGTCGATTGAAGCTCATGCGCAATCGCCCGCTGGAGGAGTTCGAGTTTGCTCAGACCATCGCTTCGCAGCCCGTTAAGGTCACGCTACTGGACACGGATCGCATCTGCCAGGGCTACGATCCCGAAGGGTCACGGAATTTCTACGCGGATACGTCCGCATTTCTCGATGACGTAGTTTCCATTGAGCGAGAGATGGTGAAAGGGCTTGCCGACGCGGGCTGCAAGTATATTCAGATGGATGCGCCCAGCTACACGCGCTACGTTGATGCGGCTTCGCTACAAGTGATGCATGAGCGCGGTGAAGACCCGCAGAAGAATCTCGCCGCCGCCATCCGCGCCGACAACGCGGTGATTGAAGGATTTCCAAAGACGGTGTTCGGCTTACATCTCTGCCGGGGCAACCGCCACAGCATGTGGCACCGGGAAGGATCGCTGGACGCGATAGCGGAACAGATATTCACCGGCGTGAAGCACCAGCGCCTGTTGATTGAATACGACACCGAGCGCGCCGGGACATTCGAGCCGCTGCGCTTTGTCCCCAAGGACAAGATTGTTGTGCTCGGATTGATTACCACCAAGACGGGAACACTGGAGACCGTGGACCATCTCCAGCGGCGCATCGAAGCCGCCACGAAATACCTGCCGCTGGAACAACTCGCACTCAGCCCGCAGTGCGGATTCGCCTCCGACCTGCGCGGCAACCTGATCAGCGAAGAAGATCAGTGGCGCAAGCTCGCTTTGATGATGGAGACCTCTCGCAAAGTCTGGGGATAGCCGCGGCGGGCCGCAATCAATGAAAACTTGCGCCGGTTTCCGGTTCGCCGGCCAGGCCATTCACGTGGCGCGCCAGAACGAACAACAGGTCGGAGAGCCGGTTGAGGTAAATCAGTACGGGCTGGTTCACTTTTTCCACGGCCATCAGGGCGACGGCAATTCGTTCCGCGCGGCGGGCGACCGTACGCGCCAGATGCAGCAGAGCGCCGGCCTCGCTTCCACCGGGCAGTATAAATTCCTTTAGCGGCGGGAGTTTTGAATTGTAATGCTCCGTCGCCTCTTCTAATCTCTCCACTTCGCTAAAGGCGATACGGCGAATCGCCCGTTGACTGCTGTCCGCTTCATCCGGCTGAGGCGTGGCCAAGTCTGCTCCCATTACAAAAAGGTGGTTCTGAATCTCTTGCAGCAGCGACTCTATTTCCCGCGGCGTTTCTCCACTCGATGCCAAAGCGGATTGGCCCTGGCGGAGTTTCTGCCGAATCAGACCCAGCAACGAATTAAGTTCATCGACATCGCCGATGGCCGCAACGCGGGCCGAGGCTTTGCTGACGCGCTCGCCGTTGACCAGGCTCGTTTGGCCGGCGTCTCCGGTCTTGGTGGTAACTTTGCTGATTCTCACTATTGCTCCGGGTCGAGAATGATATTGTCGATCAGGCGAGTCGCGCCGAAACGCACGGCGACCGCGGCCAACGCAGGCTTCGTGATCGTCGCAATATCGCCAAGCGTCTCGCGATCCACAATACGCGCGTAGTCTATCCTGGCGCCGGGAACGGCCCCAATCGTATCGAGCAGTTGCCTTTCCAGTTGTGCCACTTCACGAATTCCGCTCTTAACGGATGCCTCGGCCTGCCGCAAGGCACGCGAAAGAACCGTGGCGGTGGCTCTGTCTTCCGCGCTTAGATAGGCGTTACGCGAACTCAGGGCCAATCCGTCCTGCTCACGAATAATGGGGCAGACGACAATCTCCATCGAGAAGTTCAGCTCGCGAACCATGTTCTGAATGATGATGACTTGTTGCGCGTCCTTCTGTCCAAAAAATGCGGCATCCGCCTGAACAATATTGAATAGCTTGGCAACGACCGTGGCGACTCCGCGGAAGTGACCGGGCCGGAACGCGCCGCAGAGCGGCTCGGCCAGACGGCCGGGATCAATAGCAATCTGGGCCATCTGCTGAGGAGCGCCATACATCTCTGTAGTTGCTGGAGTGAAGACCGCGTGCGCGCCCGCCGCCGTGGCGAGTTCGAGATCGCGCTCCCAGGTGCGCGGATAGCGCTCGTAATCTTCGCCCGGACCGAATTGCGTGGGATTCACAAAGATGGAAAGAACGGTGCGGTCGCAGTCCGCCACGGATCGTTCCACAAGCGAAACGTGCCCGGCGTGCAGAGCGCCCATGGTCGGCACCAAACCGATGCGCAGGGGCGCCCAGCCGCTGCGCAGGCCTTGCCGACGCTGCTCGCTGACCCATGCGCGAGCTTCTGGAATGGTGCGCAGAATGGAGATCATTTCCGGCTCAAAGTGGAATAGGGCGCTGCAGGGACTACCGACTTGGTTTTCGCTTCGAGTGGCTCAGGAGAGAAGCTGTGCTCCCGGCCGGGATAAAGTTGCTGCCGGACTTCCGCCGCGTACTGCTGGACGGCACCGCGGATGGTCTCGGAAAGGTTGGCATACTGTTTCACAAAACGCGGACGGGGGCGCGACTGCACATCCTGCCCGCTGTATCCAAGCAGATCGTGAAACACGAGTACCTGTCCGTCGCAATGAACGCCGGCGCCAATGCCGATGGTGGGAATCTGCAAGCTGGCAGAGATGCGCGCGGCAACGTCTTCTGGAATGCATTCCAGCACGATGCCGAATGCTCCGGCGTCTTCGAGGGCACGGGCATTATCCAACAAACGGCGCGCCGCCTTTTCTGTTTTCCCTTGCACTTTATAGCCACCTAACACGTGAACCGACTGGGGAGTCAGTCCGAGGTGCCCCATCACTGGAATGCCGGCGGCGACCAATGCGCGCACCTGCGGGCAGTAATCCACTCCACCCTCCAGCTTGACCGCGCTGGCTCCGCCCTCCTGCAAGAAGCGACCGGCATTGCGTAGCGCATCTTCCGGGCAGGTCTGGTAGCTCAAAAACGGCATATCGGTTACCACGAGCGCGCGATGCACGCCACGCGCCACCGCCTTGGTGTGGTGGAGCATGTCATCCAGCGTAACGGGAAGCGTTGTGGAGTGGCCGAGCACCGCCATGCCCAGCGAATCGCCTACCAGCACCACATCCACGCCCGCTTCATCGACCAAACATGCGCTGGGGTAGTCGTAGGCCGTGACCATGACAATCTTCTCACGGCGTTCTTTAAGTTTGGCGAGGCTGGTCGTAGACACTCTTTGCATAGCCCCTCCTGATCACTTCCCTGGTATTTCACCCGGCCGGGATTTACCACATTCAGCCAAGGCATCAGAATCCACGCCATCCCCACTGGGCAGCGGGAATACTCAACATATCAATTATACTCTCCCCTGGCTATGGAAGGGATGCCCCAAAATAGAGAAGGGGCTGCTCGATCGGCAACCCCTTCTTGATTGACAACTTGCAATGTTCCGAAGCGATTCTCCGGCTCGGCAAGAGTATTGGTGCCTAGCCAGCCATTTTGGCGATGAGCTCAAACATGGGCAAGTACAGAGAAATGACAATTCCTCCGACCGTGACGCCAAGAAAGAGGATGATGACCGGCTCCAATAGCGTGAGCATGTCTTTGACGGCCGCGTCCACTTCGGCTTCGTAGAAGTCAGCAATTTTCTGAAGCATGGCGTCCATGGCGCCGGTCTGCTCACCCACGGCGATCATCTGAGTAACCATGTTTGGAAACACCTCGGTCTCCCTCAGCGGATCAGTTAGCGTGCGCCCTTCTTCGACAGCCTTGCGCACTTTCAGGATGGCCTGTTCAATGACGGCATTGCCGCTGGTGCGAGCGGTTATATTCAGCGACTCCAGCAAGGGAACACCGCTGGTGATCAGCGTGCCCAGCGTACGCGTAAAGCGAGCCACCGCGATTTTGCGGATTAGAGGGCCAAAGATCGGCAACTTCAGCAGGAAGCCATCGATGGTAAGCCGACCTCCGGGCGAAGCATAGAATGTTTTGACTGCGCCAGACAGGGCGAAAGCCAGTACGACGAACACCCATCCAAACGTGCCAATAAACCCGCTGACTCCAACCACAATTCGCGTCGGCAGGGGCAGGGTTACGCCGAGCGAAGTGAACATGTTGGCGAAAATCGGCACGACTTTCCAAAGCAGCAATCCGACAATGAGAACGGCGATACCGACCACGGCGACCGGGTAGATCAACGCGGACTTCACCGCTGCCTTGAGCTTGACGGCCTTTTCCACGTAAATGGCCAGGCGCTGCAGAATCGTATCGAGGATACCGCCCGTCTCACCGGCATCAATCATGTTGACAACCAGCGCGTCAAACACTTTGGGATGTTCGCGCAGAGCGTTCGCAAGCGTTGATCCAGCTTCCACCCGCCCCCGAACCGCTGCAATAATCTTCTGAAACGCCTTGTTCTCCTGATTGCCCCCGATAATTTCCAAGCACTGGACCAGAGGCAAGCCCGAGTCAATCATGACTGAGAACTGGCGGTAAAAAATGGCCAGGTCCTTCGCCGTAATTTTCTGCCCGCCAAAAGTCGGCAGTGAAAACTCCTTGCCCTTCTCCTTGATTTTCACCGGGCGTATGCGCTCGCGTTGAAGCAAACTGATCAACGCCGTCTTGCTATCCGCGGTGCGCTCCCCGGAAACCTTTGCACCCTGAGCTGTGCGGCCATCAAAGACGTAAACTGGCATGGTCCATCCCTCGCTGCAATAAACCCAAATACTCTATTAAATTCAACCAGGCACCCAATCGGGACTGGAGTCCAGGCGCGACGCATACAACGTGCATCCTGGCGGTACCGGTTAACGCTTCATCGCCCCGGCAGCCGCGCCGGGCTTAACGCCTTGGTTGATCAAACCAACGCCGCGATTGATCATGTCCTGCAATTCGTCCTGGTTGCTCGACCGCAACAGCGCAGTTTCCAAAGTGATCTGCTTGGTGGAGTATGCCGTGGCCAAGGCCTGGTTAAACGTCTGCATCCCGTACTTGTCCTGCCCCGTCTGCATCGCGGAATAGATCTGGTGAATTTTGTCTTCGCGGATTAGATTGCGGATAGCCGCATTCGGCACCATGATCTCCAGGACCATCGCCCGGCCCGTTCCGCCGGCCTTCGGCAAGAGCGCCTGACAAAGAATCCCTTCCAGCACCAGCGACAACTGGGCGCGAATCTGCGGCTGCTGGTGTGCTGGGAACACATCTACCACGCGGTTAATGGTGGAAGCGGCGGAGTTGGTGTGCAGCGTTCCGAACGTGAGGTGGCCCGTCTCGGCGATACGCAGCGCGGCCTCAATGGTTTCCAAGTCGCGCATTTCACCGATCAGCACCACGTCCGGATCCTGACGAAGAGCGGCGCGCAGCGCATTGGCGAACGAATGAGTGTCCGAATTTATTTCCCGTTGATTCACGAGGCAGTTCTTGTGCCCGTGAAGATACTCAATAGGGTCCTCGATCGTGATCATGTGATCGTGGCGGTCGTTGTTGATCTTATCCAGCATGGCGGCCAGGGTAGTGGACTTGCCGCTACCCGTCGGGCCCGTAACCAGAATCAACCCACGAGGTTTATCGCACATTTTCGAGACGATGGCGGGAAGCCCCAACTTATCGAAGGAACGAATTTCGTAAGGAATCATACGAAAGACAGCGCCGACAGCGCCGCGCTGATTGAACACATTGCCGCGGAAGCGCGCCAGCCCTTTGATACCGAAGCTGAAGTCGAGTTCAAGATGCTCTTCAAAGCGATGCTTCTGAGCGTCGGTGAGCACGCTGTAGGCCAATTGCTTGGTCTCACTGGCCGTCATCGGCGGCATGTCCAGAGGACGCAGCGAACCGTCCACGCGAATCTGTGGCGGTGAATTTGTGGTGATGTGCAGATCGCTTCCGTTGATCTCGATCATCTTCTTGAGTAGTTCACTCAATGAGGCTGCCATGCTTGTTCCTCCCGCTGGCGACGCCAACGCTCCCGCATTTTGCCCATGCCTATAATCTTTATTTATATTCTCAAACGTACCGGGTTGAACGTTTGATTACTCCCGAGACGTTACAAAACTGTTTCACGAACAATTTCTTCCAGCGTCGTCAGACCCTCTTTCACTTTGATCAGCCCGCTACGCCGCAGCGTGATCATTCCCTGCTCCACAGCCTTCTTTTTCAACTCCAGGGACGAAGCGCCGACCAGGATCAATTCGCGCAGTTCGTCATTGATTTCCAGAATTTCGTATAACCCCACGCGACCCTTGTATCCACTGCCATTGCATGTCTCGCAACCCTTGCCCTTGCGAATCACAATGGTCTTCACTTCTTCCGGCGTAAAGCCGGCATCCGCCAGCGCTTGCACAGGTGTTTTGAACTCAGTCTTGCAATTCACGCAGACCCGGCGTACTAAGCGCTGGGCGCAGATCAAATGCACGGACGTGGCCACCAGAAAAGGCTCAATTCCCATATTCATCAAGCGGCTGATGGTGGACGGTGCATCGTTGGTGTGCAGCGTGGAAAGCACCAGATGGCCGGTCAAGGCCGCCTTGATAGCCACTTCGGCGGTTTCGAAATCGCGAATCTCTCCCACCAGAATGGTGTTCGGATCTTGCCGCAGGAAGGAGCGCAACGCGGCGGCAAAGTTCAAGCCGATCGACTCTTTCATCTGCACTTGATTGACACCCATCAACTGAAACTCGACCGGGTCTTCGGCGGTGATGATGTTGGTATCAGGGCTATTCAATCGCGAAATCGCTGAATAGAGCGTGTTGGTTTTCCCGCTACCCGTGGGGCCGGTAACCAGCACCATGCCATACGGCTTCAAAATGGCCTTCTCGAATTTGTCGAGCGACTCCTGCTCGAATCCGAGCTTGGTCATGTCCAGGCGCAAGTTCTCTTTATCCAGCAACCGCATGACGATTTTTTCGCCGAACATGGTGGGCAGCACGCTGACGCGAAAATCCAGCGCTTTTTTCTTGCCGTTCTGTACCAGCTTCAACTGGATGCGTCCGTCCTGCGGCAGGCGCTTCTCCGCGATGTCCAGCTTGGACATGATTTTGATGCGGCTGGTGATGGCATCCTTAATCTTCATGGGCGGCGCCATGACGGGATGCAAAATTCCGTCAATGCGATAGCGGACGCGATATTCTTTTTCGTAAGGCTCCATATGGATATCGCTGGCACCCCGGCCCACCGCCTCGCGCAGGATGGCGTTCACAAGCTTTACGACCGGGGCATCACCGGCGGCCCGCTCCAGCTCGGCTTCGGAAAGCTCCGATTCAGTGGCGTCAAGTTCGAGAACTTCATCACCGTCTCCAAACTCAGCCATCGCTTTCTCCAGGGCATTGCCCTGAGATTGCGTATAGAACTTATCGATGGCATCGCGGATGGCCGACTCGGAGGCCACCACCGGCTCCACATTGAAGCCGGTCATGAACTTAATGTCGTCCATGGCGAAGACGTTGGTGGGATCGACCATGGCAATGGTCAGCGACGTACCCACGCGGCTCAAGGGAACCACTTCGTAGCGGCGCGCCGTATCCTCCGGCACCAGCCGCACCACGTCGGGATCGACTTCAAAATAAGTTAAATTGATGGAAGGAACGCCGTATTGGCGGGATAGAAATGTCGTGACGTCTTCATCGGAGACAAAGCCCAGCTTCACCAGGCAGCTACCGAGTCGCGTCCCCGTTTTTTTTTGATTCTCGACAGCCTGAGTCAACTGAACCTGAGTTATCAGGCCATCCTTGACCATCAGTTCACCAAGACGAATTCCCGACACCAGCGGCTCCTCAAATATTACGCACTACTGCCGACAACCGGCAATGCCAAGCAGACTGATCCCCTCGCAAATGCCGTTGTCAATAGCCTACTATTATCATCGGAGTAATGGAACTGGCGAAGTAGCATATATTGGTCAATGTCCCATATCTGCCAACGCCTCCGCCACATTAGACTGCCCAATCACTTTCGGGCGGCCCCTCACTGCATGGCTCCCGGAACCTGCGTGTTGCTCCCGGAAAAGGTATCAGAGTAAAATTACTAGCTTGGAACCTGTTCTGCGCAAAACCATTCCGGCTGCTTTCAATCGCCGGCCTGCGGAGCGGATAACTTTGGTTGAGAGATCACTGACCCTTATATGCCCAATAACAAGCCAAAACACAACGAAGAAGAGCCCGTTGAATTCAAAGTAGTTGACCGGCGCAAGTTTACTTCAGATGGTGAGCCCCGCTCCGACGCTGAACCAGAGCCGGTGGCTGAACCCGTGGCGACCTCGCAACCTGCCCAATCCGCTCCCGCTCCGGAGCCTGCTGCTATACCCAAAATTGATGTGCCGCCTCCCACACAGCCATTCGCCGCGGTGGCTCCTCCCTCAGCAGGACTAAGCATGGCCGCGCCGCCCCCACTAGCAGATGCGCCGCCCGTGGAGGCCACGCCATCACCCGGCGCACCGCCAGCCGACTCCAGTGCTCCAGGCGCGCCCGGCGAACCTGTCCAGTTCGAGCATCTGATCATGTCGCTGGTAACCCAAGCCATGCTGCAATTGGGGCTGGCAGCGCGCCCTGGCGATCTGGCGCCCAAACCCGATTTTGCCGCCGCGCACGAGACCATCGACATCCTCGGCATCCTGCATATGAAGACCACGGGCAATCGAACGCCCCATGAAGACCAGTTACTCTCCGGCAGCCTTCAGGAACTGCGCTTGGCCTACGTGGAGATCACTCGCCGCTCAGCCGGACGGATCAATTAACTATGCGCGTCGAGCTGACAGTTCTCGGATCGGGCACTTCGATGGGCGTGCCCGTCATGGGCTGCCGTTGCCACGTCTGCCGCTCCAGCGATCCACGCGATAAGCGCACAAGACCCTCCATTCTGTTGCGCTACAACGACCGCGCCGTGGTCATCGACACCGGCCCGGACTTTCGTCAGCAGGCCCTCCGCGAAGACATGGACCGCCTGGACGCCATTCTCTATACGCACGCGCATGCCGACCATATTTTGGGCCTGGACGATGTGCGCCCCTTCAACATGCAGGGCGCGCATGTCATCCCTCTTTACGGTAACCGGCCCGCGCTCGACGGACTGCGCCGCGTCTTCAAGTACGTTTTCGACGGAAACTATCCATGGGGCGGCGTACCGCTCATCAAAGATCATTTGATCACCGGCCCGATTGAGCTATTTGGACTGGAGTTCACACCCATTCGCGTGATGCACGGCTACCTGGAAGTGATCGGTTTCAAGTTCGGCAAGGTGGCCTACCTGACCGATTACAACGAAATCCCGGATGCCTCGGCGCGACAGTTGCGCGGCCTGGATGTGATCTTCTTCGACGCGCTGCGGCACATGGCTCATCCCACGCATCAGACCGTCGCGCAAGCGCTCAGTGAGGTGGACCGGCTCGCGCCGAAGCGTGCTTTTTTCACGCACATCGCGCATGATCTGAACCACGAAGAAACCGACGCCACCTTGCCGGATCACGTCCGGCTCTGCTACGACGGCATGAAACTCGAATTCGATTGTTGACCATTCCGAGCAGAGCCCCGACCGCCAGGGAGGGGGCACGTGCAAAGGACCATGCGGCTCGGCTAACGTGCCCCCTCCCTGGCAGTCGGGGCTCTGATACGCAACTGTAAAATTAGCCAACCATGCAAATTTTCCAATCCATCGCTGATATCGCCGCGTGTCGGGAACAAGACCAACGCCCCAGCGTGGTAACCATCGGCAGCTTCGACGGCATCCACCTTGCCCATCGCGAACTGCTGCGGCGCGTCTGCGAACAGGCGCGCGCGCGGAACGCCGTCTCCGTCGCCGTCAGCTTTGAGCCACACCCTCTGGCCGTGCTGGCTCCCAGCCGCATGCCCAAACTGCTGACGCCGCTGCCTGCCAAGGTTGCTCTGCTGGCCTCCACGGGAATCGACCGCTTGCTCCTGATTCCTTTTACCACCGAGCTTTCGCGATGGTCCGCCGAGATGTTTATTGAGCAAGTGTTGGTGGCCGCGTTACATGCCAAGGCGGTCATCGTCGGCGATAATTTCCGCTTCGGCCATCGTCAATCCGGCACTCCGGAGTTATTGCAGGCACTGGGCGAACAATTTTCCTACACAGCCGAAATTTTCCCGAAGATGACGCTCCGCGGCCGCACCATCAGTAGTTCGGAGATTCGCGTGCTGCTGGAAACTGGAAAACTTTCGCACGCCAATCGCCTGTTGGGACGACCCTTTTCCGTGCGCGCCGGCATCGCAACCGGTCTGGGAATTGGAGCAGCGCAAACGGTGCCCACGTTCAATCTAGGCGACTACCCCGGATTGCTGCCTGTCCGCGGAGTCTACGTCACAAGGACTAAGTTGTTCAGCGACGACTTTTCTTCGCTGGTTACGAGCGAAGCGATTGATTCTGTCACCAATGTCGGAACACGGCCCACCTTCGGTGAGCGCGAGATAGGGGTTGAGACTCACCTGCTCCAAACGTTGCCAGCAGCGACAAGGCAACCCGCCGCAATGGAGATTTTTTTCTTCCACCGTCTCCGCGATGAACGCAAGTTTGATTCACCCAGCGCACTCAGGCAGCAGATCATCTCCGACATCGATCGCGCCCGGCTCTATCTCCGCCGCACACGAATGCTCACAGAGCCGCGCGCGTAAGCGAGCGGACCGGGTCATTGGTCACTGGGAATCCGCGAGCCGGTCCGCTTGCTCACTGGCGCGGCTCTGCAAGAAATTGCCGGTTCTATTCGATCCGTTGATAGCGTATATTGACGTTTTATCCCCGCGCGCCAGAGCGCCAGGAGTTACTATATTGTCCAAGCGATTGGAGCCGGTTCTGCCCGAACGGCTGGTTCCCATTTTTGATGGTAGCCAGATGGACGCGCATCTGAGCAAAGTGTTTCTACTCATCACCGTTGATGAGCGCGGATGGCCCTATGTGGCCATGCTGAGCCTGCTGGAATTGATCGCCGTGGACCACTCCAACTTGCGCGTGGCTCCCTGGAGCAACAGCACCACCACGGCCAACATGCGTCGCAATGGGAAAGTAAACCTGATCGTGGTCGATACCGAAATGGCCTACTATATTCAAGGCACGGCCACCGAGTTGGCGCCCGAGCTGGCCGGATTTCCCGGCATGGCCATGATGAATATCCGCATTGACGCGGTGCTGGAAGACAAAGCGCTTGACTACGAAGGAGCGGCGCGCGTTACCACCGGCATTCGCTTTGAAAATCCGGATATGGACGCGGCCTACATCGCCCGCGGCCGCGCCATTCTTGATGCTTTGCGGCGCTAGGACATTTGCACGGTGGCGTATTACGCTGCACTCTGGTAGCCACGGCGAGAAAGACACTCCCCGTGGCTACCGGTGCGGCAGCGCGGCACAACGATTGTAAAGATGGTCTAATAATTGGAGGAAAAGAATGGCCGGTTCGAGTGGCAAGTCCGCAAGTGGACGGAGGGGGGGGGACACCTGGGAGAGCGCGTGGCGAAACAAAGACGTGCGCGCCGTGCGCAGCCCTGAGGACTTACCGGAGACATTTAATTTCGCCGCCGCACTGCTCGACCGTCATCTGGCCGAAGGTCGCGGCGCGCGCATCGCTTTGCGCGGACCAGCCGGCGAATATACTTACGCAGAACTTACCCGGCTGGTCAATCAAACCGCCAATGCGTTGAAGTGGCTCGGCCTGCAACGCGAGCAGCGCGTGATCATTCTGTTGCGCGATTCGCCGGAATTCATCGCCACCTACCTCGGCGCGATGAAGATGGGCGCGGTCCCCGTCTCGCTGAACACCTTCGCTCATCCTTCCGAGTACGAGTTCTATCTCAGCAACAGCCGGGCTCGCATCGTGGTGGGCGAGGCGGAATTCCTCGCGCCTATAGCCGACACCTTAAAGAAGGCCAACCTGCTCGCCGTGGTTACGGTCCGCGACAACACCAGCGTCGGCGAGATTGATTTCAAGGAACTGGTCTCCGCGCAATCGACCGAGCTGGACCCGGCGCCCACGCATCGCGACGATCCTTCGCACTGGGTCTACACCTCCGGCTCTACGGGCAATCCCAAGGGCGCGGTGCATCTGCATAAGAACACGATGTTCGCCATCGATCCCTTTTGCCGCCACGTTTTACAGATGACCCCCGACGACATTACCTTCTCCGTCTCGCGCCTATTTTTCTCCTACGGCCTGGCCAACTCCATGTTCATCCCGCTCTGGACAGGCGGCAGCGTGGTGCTGATGCCCATGCGTCCGGAGCCGGAGCGTATCTTTGAGTTTATTGAACTATATAAGCCCACCATCTTCTTCTGCGTGCCCACAGGCTATAACCGCTTGCTGCGCGAGAACATGGACCCAGCTAAACTGAAGAGCCTGCGCCTTTGCGTTTCGGCGGGCGAAGCGTTGCCTTCCCCCATCTATTCCGAGTGGAAAGCACAGACCGCACTGGAAACGATTGACGGAGTAGGCTCCACTGAATTCGGCTACATCTATCTCTGCAACCGGCCCGGCGACATTCATCTCGACTCCAGCGGCAAGATTTTCCCTGAACACAATTTCCGTCTGGTGAATGCCGCAGGCGCGGAAGCGGGGCAGGATGAACTGGGCGAGCTATGGGTCTCCTCACCCGCCGTCGCGTCCTATTACTGGCGCAATCACGAAGGCAGCAAGCGCGCCTTCAACGGCGAGTGGCTGCTCACTGGCGATCAGTATCAGCGCGACAAGGACGGCTACCTCTCCTACCACGGTCGCAGCGACGATTTGTTCAAGGCTGGCGGCATTTGGATCTCGCCCATTCAGGTGGAGACCGCGCTGCTCAGTCACCCCGCCGTGTCCGAGGCCGCCGTGGTCGCGGAGAAAGACGCGCAGGGTCTTGAGAAGCCCGCCGCGTTTGTCGTCCTGAAGCCGAGCAACGAAGCCAACCCGCAAACCGAGGCCGCGCTGATCCATTACACCCGCGAAATTCTGGCGCACTACAAATGCCCGCGCCACATCCATTTCGTCAACGACCTGCCGAAAACCGCAACAGGCAAGATCCAGCGCTACAAATTGCGCGCTAGCTTGAACGCCTAGCGCCGTCGCGCGACAAATTGCGCGGCACCGTCACGCGTCACGTGGCACGTGGCACGGGCACGACAAGGATAGAGTTACTCGCCGGAGCGGTCGCGGTATTTGCCGGTGAAGGGCTTGGCGCCAAGCTCGACCAGCAGAGCGGCGGTCTTGTCGCGTTTGCGGGGCTGGCGGAAGCTGTAATCGTAGCGCCCGCCGGGGAGCTGGCGATAGACCAGTCCCTCGGGATCGCCCATGGCGATGGTCAACGCGGATTGGCCGTACTTGTCCTTGGCCTCGGTATCAGCGCCATGCTCCACCAGAAAGCGGACCAGATCATTAGCGCCCTGTGCGGCAGCGCCGTGCAGCGCGGTGCGTCCGCCATCACCAACCGCATTCACGTCCGCGCCCAGCGCCAGCGCCATCTTGGTGGCTTCCAGCGCTGCCTTCATGTCGGCCTCATCCCAATCACCCGATTCATGCGAGACGCCCGCGGCCACCATCAGCGCCGTAGCCCCATGCTGAGTTGTAATTTTTGGATTGGCGCGGCCCTCGACCAGCGTCTTCATGGCCGCGACATCGCCGCCCGCCGCGGCCAGAAAGAATGGCGTGGCGCCCACGAAGGTAATCTGCGGCAGGTTGTTGCCATTCGACCGCGCCACGGGAGCGTAGTCATACGGCGCGAAATCGTGCTCGACCTGGGCATTGGGATCGGCGCCCTTGGCCAGCAGCGCGCGGGCCAGATCCATCATGTTCTGCTTGCGCCAGCCGAAGCGATCGGTCGGCTCATTCTTCGCGCTGCTGACTTCATGGAATCCTTTGTAGAGCGCATAGTGCAGCGGACACATTCCGTAAGCGTCCTTGGCATTGGGATTGGCGCCGCGCTCCAGCAGATAGAGCGCCAGCTTTTCATGACCACTCGCGGTGGCCACCACCAACGGCGTGCCGTCTTCATCCGTTGCGTCATCAATGCCCGCGCCCGCATCCAGCAGCACACGCGCCGTCTCCATGTCGCCCTGCTGCGCGGAGAACAGCAACGCGGTGAAGCCGCCGGTAGTCTTCGGGAAATACACTTCCTTGCGATACGTGGTGCCTTCAAACTCGCCACCCATGCAGGGGTCGTTGACCGTGCAGGTAATCTCAAACGGCGTGCGCGTGGGGATCACGGTCGAGCGGACCTTCACGTTGGCGCCGCCGGCGATGAGCGCTTTCACCACGACCGTATGCTTCTCCGCCGCCGCCCACATCAGCGCCGTCTGACCCTTGCGGGATTCCTTCATATTCGGGTCCGCCTTTGCGGCGAGGAGGGCTTGCACGGTTTCCACGTTGCCGGTCTGCGCGCAAGTCATCAGCGGGGTTTCACCGGTCCAGTTGGCTTTGTTGGGATTCGCGCCGCTCTTCAAGAGCAGCTTCACCATCGCCCCGCTGGCATTGGTGCAGGCCAGCGATAGAGGCGTAACCCCGTAGTCATTCTCGGCATTCACCGTGGCCCCGCCGCGGATCAGCATTTCGGCCATCGGGAGATCATCGCGATGCACGGCCCAGGCCAGCGGAGTCGCGCCATTCGCCGCGCTCAAGTTCACGTCCACGCGCTCGGAGAGCAACGCCTGCACGCCCTGCCGGTCGCCGCGCTCAATCGCTTCCATCAATCGCGCGTCAGCAGTGGCCGCGCTTGTGGGCAACGCCGTGGAGGCCAACGCCGCAAGCATCAACAGCCGCCCTCCCAATTGGACCGCGAACGGAGTTACTTTGTGAGCCATGAAGCGTCTCCCCTGTTCCCTAGAACCTTCATTCAAGACAATAACTTATACGCCATTTATAGCAGGACTTGGCGGTGAGTCAAGGGAAAAATGCCATTCCGGTTTTCCCTTGACAAATCAGGCCCTCTGGCGGCATAGTCCCCTTAAGATTGTTTGGTTGAACGCGGGTAAGTTTCGCCGTCAAGTCAGACCTGAATTTGGGGATTGCGTCGGCAAATAACAGGAGGATTCTGGAATGATTAGCAACGTGGTTCGCAGACTTGTGTTTGGATTTGTGCTGGCATTTGCCATGCTTCTGTGCGGCACGGCGCGGATCCACGCGCAGACCGCCACGCTTTCGGGAACCATCACCGATAGTTCCGGTGCGGTGATACCAGACGCGCAGGCCACCGTGGCTAATAGCGAGACCGGCGCACAGCGCGTAGTCACCAGCGATGCGCAAGGCCGCTTCACTGCGCCGCAGTTGCAGCCGGGCCGCTACCAGGTGACCGTTTCCAAGGAAGGGTTCGAGACGCTGGTCAGCACCGGCATCGCCCTCACCGTGGGCCAGGAAGCGCACCTCAATCTGCCGCTCACGGTCGGCTCGGTAACGCAGCAAGTTACCATCACCGCCGAAGCGCCGCTGGTCGATACCAGCGCCAGCGCCGTAACTGGCATCGTGAACGAAGAACGCATTCAGAACCTGCCGCTCAATGGCCGCGACTTCTCGCAACTGGCCCTCATCGAGCCGGGCGTGCTGCCCGCGCGCAAGACGGATTCAACCGTCCAGAAGGGATTCGGCGCGCGCATCTCATTTGCCGGCTCACGCCCCGACCAGACCGGCTGGCTGCTCGACGGCACCAACATCAAGAGCATGTCGAACTTCGGCACGCCCGGCTCGGCCTCCGGCCTGATGCTCGGCGTGGACGCGGTGCGCGAGTTCCAAGTGCTCACCAGCAACTACTCCGCCGAGTACGGCGGCAGCACCGGCGGCATCGTGAACATGGTTACGAAGTCGGGCACCAATCAGATTCACGGCACGGCCTACGAGTATCTGCGCAACGACAACATGGACGCGCGCAACTTCTTCGACCGCGTTACGCGAACCAACCCCAAGAGCAAGCCGGAGTTCAAGCGCAACCAGTTCGGAGCGTCGCTCGGCGGCCCCATCCGCAAGGATAAGTTTTTCGTTTTCGGAAATTATGAAGCGCTGCGCGAGCGTGAAGGACTCACCAACATTCAGCGCGTTCCGGATGAGGATGCGCGCCGGGGAATCTTGGGGCCGGGAACCGTCGCCATCGCGGCCTCCGTCCGTCCCTACCTGAGCTTGTGGCCGACGCCGAATGGCGCCAACCTCGGTGGCGGCGCGGCGGAACTGATTTCAGTGGCCAGCGACGTCACCAACCAGATGTACTGGATGACCCGCGCTGATTATCGGATCAATGACAATCAATCCATCTTTGCGCGATTCACCCTCGATCAAGGCGAGAAAACCCGCCCGTATCCAATTCCGATCGTCAACGCCGATATCAGCACGCGCACGCGTTACGCCTCGGTGCAGTATGACCGCGTGTGGTCTTCGCGCTGGCTTTCCACCAATCGCATCGCTTTTAACCGCTCCAATCTGGCCTCCGATGTTTCGCTGAACATCGACTATCCGACGAATCTGTTCGTCCTGAATAAGCGCGTGCCTCCGCAATTCAGTTTCGTTACCGGGCTCGACTCGTTCGGCCCTGGCGACCGCGACGTCTTCAAGAATGTGCAGAACCTGTATGAGTTTCATCACAACATGGTCTACTCGGGCGGCGCGCACTCGGTCAAATTTGGTTTTCAATATGAGAAAGTCGGATTGAATACCGACGGCGGGCCACGCGACAACGGCAACTTCCAATACAATAATTTAACGGCGTTCCTCACCGACGCGGTCTTCTCCAGCACTGCCGCACAGGTGCCCGGAGGGCAGTCTCAGCGCAGCTACACACAACATGTATATGGGCTTTATTTGCAGGACGATTGGCGCGTCCGGCAGAACCTGACGCTGAATCTCGGCCTGCGCTACGAACCGTTTACCCCACCCACCGAAA
This sequence comes from Acidobacteriota bacterium, assembly GCA_009691245.1. Classification (NCBI taxonomy): domain Bacteria; kingdom Pseudomonadati; phylum Acidobacteriota; species Acidobacteriota bacterium. Next base: position 21,016 of record SHUM01000007.1, read on the forward strand.
AGTGGAATCGAATTGCCGTGGTCAAGGATTGGGTGAAGGCTACCTCTTTCGATACCGACGTTCCGTTCTGGAACGATCCGTCAAAGAAGAACTTCTCGCCCCGCATCGGCTTCGCCTGGGACCCCAAAGGCGATGGCAAGACGGCGGTGCGCGGCGGCTTTGGACTCTTCTACGTTACGCTGCTCGGAACTTACTATCGCACACCGGGCGTGAAGAATCCGCCTTACAGCGCGTTCGTGGAAAGCAATGTTACGAACAGCAATCTGGCCAGCTTTGAAGCCGATGTCCGGCGCATCGCTCCGACACTGCTGAACGCGCGGATGACTCCTGACTCATTCATGGAAATTTTTCAGTGGGATCTCGACCCCTCCTACGAGATCAAGTTCAACTTCACGGTGGAGCGGGAATTGCCCGGCAACATGTCCGTTTCGCTTGGCTATCTGGGCGGGCGCGCGAATCACTTGTGGCGGTCGTCGGACGCCAACGCTTCGCCCAGCTCCTTCATGCCGGATGGCCGCGAGTTTGTGGCCTTCCAGACCGTGGGCGCGAATCGCGTCGCGCTCACTCGCGTGAACAACAACACCGATGTCGGAACGATTCGCTACACCGACGCCAAGTCGTTCTACAACGGCCTGTTGTTCGGCGTGAAAAAGCGCATGAGTTCGGGCGTTACCTTCCAAAGCTCATTCACATGGTCCAAGACCGTGGACGACGCCACCACCGGCGTGGCCAACACCGATTACAACGAAGGCGTCGCCGAATATCCCTACGGCCCGAAGAATGATCGCGGCCTTTCGGGCATTCACCTGGGTCGCAACCTGACTATGAACGGAACCTGGGACCTGCCCTTCCCCAAGGATCGTGGAGTGATGAGCTACGTACTGGGCGGCTGGCAGCTTTCCGGAATCTTCTCGGCCTCCGACGGCACGCCGTTCTCGGTGCTGAACAGCGGAACCATTCTGCGTGAGCATAAGCGCAGCGGCGGAGTCCGCCCCGATTATGTCGATCCGAATCGTTCACATGAGAGTATCACTCAGGGCGTCAGCGTGGGCTGCTCCGGAGTCGCCGCCGGCACTCCGCTCGGCACACCTACGCTCTACTTTGATCCCTGCGCGTTCGACAACACGCCCGCCATCAACTTCTACGGCAATAGCGGCCGCAACATTCTTACGGGCCCGGGATTCGCCAACGTCGATGTGAATTTCAAGAAAAACTTCCCGCTGGGTTTCCGGGAAGCTACTTCGGTCGAGTTCTCCGGCGGATTTTTCAACCTGCTCAACCGCCCCAGCTTCGGCATTCCGCCCGCCAATCGCGCCGCGCCGTTCAACGCCGTTACCCGCGCGCGCGATCCCATCGCGGGCCAGATCATCACCACTAGTGGTGAGTCCCGGCAAGTGCAGTTGGGCCTGAAGGTGATCTTCTAACTCGGCAGGACAATCGAAACCATTTCACAAAAAAGCGCGCAATGGATTCGCTCCGCTGCGCGCTTCATTTATTTATATTGGGTACTTAAATTGGGTCGGGCGATTACAGCGTTTGCAAATACGCCAACAAGTCATCCAGGCCTTGCCCGTTCACGTTCTCGCCCATCGGCGCCATGCCGCCGCCACCCTCGCTGACCTGCTTCTTAATGATCTCCACCGTGTGTTCCTTGTGCTCGGTGCCGTCGGAGAGCTTGTGCGCCGGCCACTTGAACAAGTCCTTCAGGCCAGGCCCGACGCCGGCTTCGGAGGATTCCGCATTGTGGCAGAAGGCGCAGTTGTCGTTGAAGATGGCCTTGCCCTTGGCCGCATCGCCAGAGGCTGGTGGGGCGGCCTGCGGCTGGCTCGCCCCGCGCTGGGCCGAGGACATCATGAACACACCAGCGGTGCCGATGCTAAATACTGCGCTCAACATCACGCCGCCCAGAACGGTTCTCTTCTTCGCTTCCTTGGACATCGCCCAGCACCACCTTCTAAGTCTTACAAATTTACTCTGACCCGGACGCCGCTTTTAATTCCGAGCCTATCTCCAGAATAGAAACCCGCCGCAGGCTTGTCAATAGAAGGAGCAAAATGCCCGCAGTAAATCCGGCGGTAATAAAGATGGCACGCATCCCAAAGACTGATTCATCGCCGCTCATCAGCTCGGGGCTGGCCAGCACAAATCGCTCCATCCAGGTTCCGGCTATGACCATGAGTGACACGCCCAGCAGCAGTTGCTGATTCAGCTTGGCGGCTTTCGGCAGCAGCAGCACAAAGGGCAGCACGAAGTTCAGCAACAGGACTATATAGGAAAGAGTCTGCCAGGGCTGCGTGGCCAGTCGCAACTGCACGTAGCTGGTTTCCTGCGGAAGATTGCCGTACCAGATCGGGAGGAGCTGCGACCAAACCATGTACATCCAAATCATGGAAAAACTGAACAGCATCTTGCCCATGTTGCTCCGGGCACGGTCTTGAAATTCGCGGGACATCCGTTCCGAGCCACCGAGCCAGCGGCGGGCCGCTATGGCCAGAGCCGTCGCCACGGCCACACCCAGATAGAGGTTGCCGACAAAATAGTAGCCGCCAAACAGAGAGGAGGACCAGTGAGGATCGAGCGCCATGAGCAGGTCCACCGCGAGCAGCGCGCTGACCAGCACAAAAACAATCAGGTAGGCAATCGCCAGCCATCGTGTTGCCGCAGTATTTCCACTCCATGTTCCGTTCCCTGTGCCACTCCCTGTCCCGCGCCGCGAACTACGTGCAAACGCCATGCCCACGACGGCAAGAATCAGCAGGCCCAGCGACCCGCGCAGGTAGATCGCCCCCACGTTCAGCCAGGGCTTGTGTACACCGCCGCCGACCGCTGCCCACGGGAACAAAACCTCCCTGCCCAGCGCGGAAATCAAAAAGAGCGCGCACACCGCGGGCAGAGCCGCCGCGCAGGCCTCCGCAGCGGGCCGGACCGTGCGCTGCCAGCGCGCGTCGGATACTTCCAAAATGGCCGCCAGCGCCACGGCGCCGCTCACCACGCCGGAGCATAGCAAAAAATTCACCAGAAAAATTCGCCACGCCTCTTGCGGCGCGGAGAGAGCGGTCCAAACAAACACACCCACTCCAGTCAGCGCCAGCGCCGCCAGCAGAGACAATAATCCAGCCGGGATGGTCTTCGGATTCCCCGCTTCCGTACTTTCGCGTGTCATCAAGTCGTCTGCCATTCCAGTCTCAAACATTGCCCTAGCACTGTCATCTTGAGCGCAATAAATTGAGCGCAACAAGAGCTCTGCTTTTTCACGCGCCCTGAACGAAAGCAGATACTTCGCTTCGCTCAGAATGACAATCGAACGATAGGTCCTGGCTACAGCGTCTGCAAATAGGCCAGCAAGTCTTCCAGCGCCTGCCCGCTCACGGCGTCTCCCATCGGCGCCATCGCGCCGCCGCCATCCACGATCTGCTTGCGGATCATCGGCGCCGTGTGTCGCGCGTGATCGCTGCCATCCGCGCCGCGATGCGCCGGCCAGCCGAAAAGGTTTTTCAGGCCCGGGCCGACGATCTCCGCATCGGAATCAGCGGCGTGGCAGGTGGAACAGTTGTCATCGTACACGGCTTTCCCGCGTGCCGCGTCGCCCGGAGCGAATGTCGCCTCGCTTCCCGAACTGGTTACGCCGGGCTGCGTGCCACTAATCGTTTCGGACATCGGCGGCGCGATGGCGATGCTGCGCAGGTAGCTCACCAGTTGCCAGCGCTCCTGGGGAGCGATGGCATGGTCCAGCGAAGTCATCACCGCCCCTCCGTTGCGAATCGTGGCATAGAGGAATCCGTCCGAGCGGCGGCCCACCGTAATCTGCAAATTAGGCGGCGGAAACAGCGCTTTCTTAGCCACCGGACCGTCTCCCTTGCCCTCCGGTCCATGGCAGGCCGCGCAGTAAGACGCGAACAACTTCTTCCCACTTTCAATCGTCTCCGGCGAAGTTGCCAGCGGGTTGCGCAATTTGGTATCCGCATCTTGCCGCGACATCGGCGGCTCATTTGCGCCCAGATCCGTCTCACCGGGCATTGTCGTGCCGACAGAACCCACCGGCGCTGACCATGCCATGCTGCCCACCGCGGGCTTTGGAGACACCGGGTAGCGCAATCCCATATACCAGTCCCCTGCGCGGGGTACCAGCAAGATGGCTCCCGCAGCCAGCACGAGCAGCACAAAACCTGCCGGGATGAGCAGTTTAAGCGGTTTCAATGGAGATCTCCTCCAGACCGCAAGCCCGCAAAACGCGGCTCACTTCCTCCACCTGCTCCGGCCCACACGCGACGAACAGGCCAAAGGTGTCCACCGAAAATCGTTCGCTGTATCGCGCTTTGGAAATCACGCCGGGCACCGCGGAACGAAACAATCCGCCGTGCAGCACAAAGCCGGCAACGGTAGAGAGCCCCGCGAACAGAATGGTCAGCTCGAAGATGACTACCGAAAATCCAGTGAATGCGACGATCGGCTTGCCGCCAGTAATCAGCGGCCAGGAGAGCGCGGTGCCGTAGGTCAGCGCCAGACCTCCGAGCAGCCCGAGGATACCGCCCGCAAACGTGTAGTAACGGATGGGAGTCGCCCCAATTCCGCAGGCCTCCAGCAGCTCGCCCGAGGGCAGCGGAGAAAACACCTCAAATTGCGCGAAGCCTTTGTCGCGCAGATGTTCGAGCGCGTCCACCAGTCGGCGCTCCTGATACGAGATGGCCAGCACGCCGCTCATGGCCCCACCCTCCGGCCCTCGCGCGCGTTCGCTTCCAGGCCGGCGGCTTGCGCGGAGAAGACTTCCTTCACTTCGTATAGCGGTACGACCGGACAAAACCGCAGAAACAACAAGAACAGAAAAGTGAACAGCCCGATGCTCGCCGCGAGAATTCCGTATTCATAGATCGTGGGATGGTAGATACGCCAGGTGTAGGGATCGTAATCGTGCGTTAGCGAAACAGCCACGATAATCAGCCGTTCCAGAAACATCCCCACATTGATGAACGCGGCGACAACGAAGAGCACCATGCTGTTGCGACGCAAGCCGCCGCTGGTGAGCAGCAGCGGGAACAGGCAGTTACAGGCGATCATGATCCAGAACAGTGGAGCGTAATCGCCAAACGCCCGGTAGTGCATCGAGGACATCTCGATAGGCTCGTTCGCATACCACGAAGTGAAGAATTCGCTCAAGTAGCAGAAGGTCATGAGCAGGCTCATCAGCACCAGCAGGCGACCCAGCTTGTCGTAATGCTCCGTGGTGATGTAGCTTTGCAGACGAAACGTGCCGCGCAGCAGGATCAGCAGATTGCACAACAGCGCGAGGCCGGAGAAGATCGCTCCGGAAACAAAATACGGCGCGAACACCGTGCTGTGCCAGCCGGGCACGATGCCCATGGCGAAATCCCATGAGACAACACTATGCACGGAAATGGCCAGCGGAATCGTAAGGGAGGCGAGCAGCAAGTAGACGCTCTTGAAGTGCCGCCACTGCCAGCCCGAGCCGCGCCATCCCAACGCAAAGATTCCGTACACCGTCTTGCGCAGGCCCGTGCTGCGGTCGCGCACCGCGGCCAGGTCGGGCACCATGCCGATATAAAAAAACAGCAGGCTGACAGTGAGATAGGTGCTGATGGCGAACACGTCCCACAGCAGCGGCGAGCGGAAGTTGAACGGCAACTGCTTTTCGTTCGGCAGCGGAAACATCCAGTAGAACAACCACCCCCGGCCCAGATGCAGGATCGGGAAAATGCCCGCGGTCATGATGGCAAACACGGTCATGGCCTCGGCGATGCGGCTGATGGAGGCGCGCCACGGCGCTCCGAACAAGTAAAAGATGGCCGACATCAGCGTGCCCGAATGGGTGATGCCCACCCAGAAAACAAACGTGGTGATGTCGAATCCCCAACCAGTTGGCCGGTTCAGACCCCACAGCCCCAGGCCCTTGTCCAGCAACTGGAACCAGATGTATCCGCCCATCAGCACCAGCGCGAACGCGATGCCCAGAATAATCCAGTAGACGGGACCGGGGTTGCGCAGGCGCGAGAGAATGTCCTCGTTGACCTGCTCGAAGCTCGGCGGCAACTCGGTGGCAAGTTCGCTCAGGTGGATTCCATCCACCGCGACACCGCTCAACTGCATTTCTCTGGCCTCGGCGCTGCTGCTCATGAATTCCTTAGGCCTGTTTAATCCTCGGCAAATAAGTGATTGCCGGTTTGGTGTTCAACTCCTCCAGCACTTTGTAGCCGTGCTGGATGGCCGATAGTTTCGAGACGGCGCTCTCTGGGTCCAGCAGATTGCCAAACGAGATCGCCTGCGCCGGACAGGACTGCGCACACGCCGGCGTGCCTTCGCCATCTTGCACCTTGCGGCCTTCGTCCTTCGCGTGATCCTTCGCGCCGCGAATGCGCTGCACGCAGAAGGTACACTTCTCCATGATCCCCTTGCTGCGCACTGAAACATCGGGATTCAATTGCAGATTCAGCGGCTCTTCGAAACCGTAGTCAAACCAGTTGAACGTGCGCACCTTGTAAGGACAATTATTCGAGCAATAGCGCGTGCCCACGCAGCGATTGTAGGTCATCACGTTCAAGCCTTCGCTATTGTGCTGAGTGGCATAGACCGGGCAGACCGGTTCGCAGGGCGCGTTGTCGCACTGCTGGCACATCATCGGCGAAAAGCGAATATCCGGCTTGCCGGAAACGTCATGGATGTAGCGCTCGATGCGAATCCAGGCCATGTGCCGACCCTCGGCCACGCGCTGCTTGCCGACCACCGGCACGTTGTTCTCGGCGTAACAGGCCGCCACGCAAGCTCCGCACCCGGTGCAGGAGTTAAGATTGATGGCCATGCCCCAGCGATAATCCTTGTGCTCGTGCGGCGGATAGTTGTCGGGATACGAATGGCTCGCGAGATGGCGCCCCGCTTCGTGCCCCGTCTCAGGACCCGTCTCGGCGGGTGCCTGCGGGCTGCCGCCCATTAACGCGCTGATCGGGATCACTTGCGAGAAACCGCGCCCATGATCCGTCAACGATCCATCGGTGCGCACCAGCGGCGACCGGCGACCCGACTTGGTCAGCGTAACCGTGGTGCCCGCGTAGGCCAACGCGCCGGACTTCGCATCGAATCGTGCTGAAAGCAGTCGTACGGGATTCGCGCCAACATCGTTGGCGTAGCGGCCAAAGTTGGTGTGGCCCAAGCCCAGCGGCATGGCCACTGTATCGCGGCGGATTCCCTCATAAATGTAAACCGGCGCTTCCAGTAATCCCGCCGGCGCTTGAATCACCACCACATCGCCCTCGACGACACCCAGCTTGCCCGCCGTCTCTGGATGCAACTCCGCCCAGCCGTCCCACACGATGTTGGTAATGGGATCGGGAATCTCATGCAACCACGGACGATTCGCTCCGCGCCCGTCGTAGTAGCGCGACGAAGGGTATGCGTGTAAATAAAAATCAGTCGCCGCAGCCGGGGTTGGGGGCGGCGGGAATGCTCCGATGAGGGCGCTGATGGCCATCTCTGTTTTCACGGTGGGCCGCGATGCTGGCGAATTTTCGTCACCCGCTCTTGCGGAGTTCGGCCAGAATCCCCCATCACGCAGGCTGTTGTTCCAGAAACTTTCAAAGTCTCCCTGCGCGTGCTGACTGTGCTCAGCACGCCAGCATTCCTTCAAGTAATTCTGGAATGTCTCCTGCGAAAACGCTGCGGAAGGCTTGTCTCCAGCCAGGCGCGCCAGCGCCAGCAAAACATCGGCGGACTGCCGCGTATCGAACACTGGATTCATCGACGGTTGCAGCAGGCTATGCACACCAGCCACGGGACGATAGTCGCCCCACTGCTCGAGCGGCGTGTGATCGGGAAGAATCAAGTGAGCGAGTTCCGTCGTCTCGTCGGGATAACTCGACAAGCTCACCACCAACGGAACTTTTCTGATCGCCTCGGCCAGGCCCAACTCGGCGGGCAGCGTGTGCAGCGGGTTGGTGGCATGGACGAAGAGCACATCCACTTCGCCGGCATTCATCGCCTGGATGAGCGTTTTCCATTCCTGCGCGTTGGCCGTCTGCGGCGGCTCGAAGGCATCATCAAAACGCACCGTCTGCCCGATCCGTCCCGCCACATAATTGAGCAACTGAACCGCCATCATCAGGCCCGTCGCTTGCTCACCGCTCACCGCAGCTCCTCCGCCCATGGCGAGTGAGGAACGGGCGGCGGCAAACTCCTGAGCCATCCTCTCGATGATCTCGCCGGAGACGCCCGTGGGCACGCTCACCACGGCGGCGGCAAAGGGTTGCAGCATCTCGCGGAGTCGCTTGGACTCGCTCTGCGGAAGCGCGGTCACTCCCCTGGTGAGAATCGCGTGCGACATGGCCAGCGCAATGTACATCTCCGTGCCCGGCCTTGCCGCCACCCATTCGTCGGCGTTGGCGGCGGTGAGCGAGAGGCGCGGCTCAACGTGAACAATCTTGCCGGGAAGGCGTCCCGCTGCAGCCTCCGCTCCCTGTCCGCGCAGCATTGCGAAATCGCGCGTGAAGCCGACCGGCGCGAGCCAGGTCTCCAGATAATCCGCGCCGAAGGAAATGACATAGTCCGCATCGCCGATGTGCAGCGAAGGAACCACCGGCTTGCCGAACAACGCGCGGTTGGCCTCCACCAGTGAGGCCAACGAGAACGGCTCATGCACCAGCGAGCGCGTCGATCCGAACGCCGCCAGCCACTCGCGCACCAGTTTTCCCATCGCTGGGCCACGCGCGCCGGAGAGAAATGCGACGCGATCCTTGCGGCCGGACGCGCTGCCAGACGCGACGCCAGACGCGTTGATCGCGCTTAGTTTTTCCAAGATTGTTTTGATGGCGTCGTCCCAACTGACGGGATCGACCGCGCCGTTCTTCGCGCGGCGCAGAGGGCCTTGGAAGCGGTCGGGATTATAGAGACCCTGCACGGACGCCTGTCCGCGCGAGCACAGCCCGCCGCGGCTGAGCGGATGCGCGGAGTTGCCCTCCACCTTGGTCGCGCGACCCTCGCGCGTGCGCACGGTCATGCCACAGCCGGCCGGGCATTCCCGGCAAGTGGTGGAGTACCATGTGGCGATGCCAGGAATGGTCTCGTCCGACGGCATCACCAGCGAGACAAGCGTGCCCGCCTGGTCGCGGCTGCAGCCGACGGTCCCGGCCATGCCTGCGAGGCCGGCAACCTTCAGGAAATTTCGGCGATCAAACGTTGCGGTCATCTATTGTCCCAGTCAAAACCAGCTCAAGCCAGATCAGCGATGACACGTCGAGCAATCCAGCGGCGCGCCTCGCTGCTGATGGCAACTCACGCACCAGCCCATGGTCAGGCGCTCGATCTTTTCCACGCGTTCCATCTTCTCCACAGCCCCGTGGCAACCCTGGCAATTCAGCCCAACAGCCACATGCCGCTTATGAGAAAAATGAACGTAGTCATCCATCTGATTGATGCGCTTCCAGACGATGGGCTGCTTTTTCGCCCAGTACTCATCCACCTTCAGCATCTCTGGGGACTTCGTCTTCACCCAGCGATGGCAGCCAACGCAAGTGCCCACGGCGGGAAGTCCCGCCATGGCGGACCGCCGCGCCCCGCTATGACAAAAAACACATTGGATGTTGAGATCACCGGCGTGCAGCCGATGGCTGAAGGCGATGGGCTGCGAAGAAGAATCCGTCGCAGAAGCAGGCTGTTGCGATTGGCCGGATGAAGCCTGCAGGATGCAGGCCAGCACGACCACGAAAATATATACTCGCTGGCGGACACATCTCCAGCCACTGCCCCGAATTGTCAGCGAGTCCATCATCAATTAATTCAATTGGCGAGCCGCGACCGGTCCGAGGGAAAGCAATTGGCCAGTGCAAGCGGCATCCGCGGACAGATACTCAAAAAATCGGAGGAAGGAATACCGACAGAACCCATCCATCCAACGCGCGCCAGCCTAAACGGATGTTCGTTCCATGTCCGAAAAAAAAAGACATTGCCCGGAGAAAGCACTCCGCCAAAGCCGACATTGGGCGCCCTGCCAGTACTGACTGGGCGCCCTCGGGAGTGAATGTCGTTGAATCGACTAGAATTTGATGCTGTAAGGACCGTCGCCGACCTTTTCACGGTGAGCGGTGTGGCAGGCCCCGCAATTGGCACCGGCAACTTTCATCGCTTCGGCAGCTTCGTCCACTTTGCCCGCGCCGGCCAGCTCGGCAACCTTGGCGAAATCCGCCTGCGCTTTGGCAGCGATCGTCGCGCCTGCTGACTTGTTGGTCTCGAAGAAGGCCTTCACCTGGCCCATGATCCCGGCCAGCTTCGTGGCATCCGCGGCGGCCTCTGGACCCATCTTGGCTTCCATATTCTTGCGCAGGCTGCCATTGGCTGCCGACGTAGCCTTCATATAACCCACAAATGTGGGATCGGCCTGAGACCAACCAGCCACACCCAACAACATTACCGCAACACTCAGCAACAATACTTTCTTCATGAACATAACTCCCTCTTATCAAAAGTATTTGAAATCCAGGAACCCTCAATAACTAAACTAAACTCCGCTTACTCCGCCGAACGATCGCGGATGGGACCGTCATAGGGCTTCGCGCCCAACTTCAACAGCAGCTCGGCCGTGCCCTTATTTTCGCGTGTCGGCTGGCGGAAGCTGTAGTCAAACGCGTCGCCTTTGAGCTGGCGATAAACCAGCCCGCCCGGATCGCCCATGGCAATGGTGATCGGTGTTTGCCCGTACTTGTCCTTCGATTCCAGATTGGCTCCGTTCTTCACCAGGAACTCAATCATATCGAGGTCGCCCAAGTAGACCGCTCCGTGCAGCGCCGTGCGGTTATTCTTGTCCACCGCGTTCACATCGCCGCCGAGCATCACGTTCAGCTTCATGGCTTCCAGAAACCTCTTCTTCTCGTCCTCCGTGCGCGGCTCACGCTCTCGACCGATGCCGGAGGCCACCATCAGAGGAGTGGTCCCCTGCCCGGTGGTGATCTTGGGATCGGCGCGGCGCTCCACCAGGAAACGCATGGTAGCTGCATCACCCGAGGCCGTGGCCAGCATGAAGGGGGTAACGCCGGAGAGATACAACTGCGGCAGATTGTTGCCCATGCTGCGGGCAAAGCGATGAACTTCGTAGGGCATGAAGTCATTGGTCATCTCCGCATTGGGGTCCGCATTGCGAGCAAGTAGGGCCTTCACCAGTTCGGGAGAGTTCGAGCGCACCCAGAACTTGTCGGTCATCGACTTGCCGCCGCCAAACAACTCCGCCAAGCCTTCCTGCAACGCCCAGTGCATCGGCGTCAGGCCGTAACCGTCGCGCGCATTGGGACTGGCGCCGCGATCGAGCAGGAACAGACTCATCTTCTCGTTGCCGTTCTGCGCGGCCACCACCAGCGGCGTGCCGTCGAACTCCGTGCCATCATCAATCTTTGCGCCCGCATCCAGCAGCGCCTTCGCCGCATCCACATCGCCGGACTGCGCGGCGAACATCAGCGCCGTGAATCCGCCCTTCTCACCCGGGAAATAGGCCTTATCGCTGTAGGTGGTAGCCCTCATCGGATCGTAGAGGTCCAGCTTCTTCGTCCTCAGATGAACATTGGCTTTCGCAGCGACGAGCTCCTGCACGACGGCGGACTGCTTCTGTGCAGCGGCGCGCATCAGCGCGGTTTGCGCGCGATCGGTATCAGCTGCGTCGAGATTCGCTCCCGCTGTGATCAATATCTTTACAGCCTCAGTGGTTCCCGTCTTGGCGCAGTTCATCAGCGGAGTAACGCCGTTGGTCTCGGCCGCGTTGGGATTGGCCTTGGCCTTTACCAGCAGTTCCACCAGCGGGACATTTTTATTCGTGCAGGCCAGCGACAAGGGCGTAACACCATAGTCGTTCGCCGCGTTGGGATTGGCTCCCGCGCCGAGCAGCAACGAGGCCGTCTCTGTGTCATTGCGATAAGCGGACCACAGCAGCGCGGTTGCGCCATCGCCCGCAGGGCGATTCACCGCCGCAGTGTCGGCCTGAATCATGCGGCGCACCATGTCGCGGTCGCCACGGCGCACAGCATCGATCAACTGCATGTCGAGCGCTGCCGCCGCATGAAGGCCGGACACCGTGAGTGCGCCTGCAAATACCCAACCACCGAGATTTCTCAGATTCATCCGCATTCCCAGTCTCCTTACGATTTTGCCGGAGCAAATGGTTGGGCGGGGGGCGAGCCAGATCGCTCCCGGCTCCCCGCCCGTGAGATTTACATGGACAGCACGTCGAGCCTGCCAGTAGCGTCGCTGTACTTGCTGTCGAGATAGTCATCGACCGGGAGCTTGGCCAGATCGAGCATGGTCAGCAGCATATTGGACATGGGCAATGCGTTGTAGCGGATGTGCCGTCCGCCCTTCAATTGTCCGTTCGCTCCGCCCACCAGCAACATGGGAACGTCATGGTGCGTGTGCGCGTTGCCATCGCTCATGCCGCTGCCGTACATGATCAGCGAATGATCGAGCAGCGTGCCATCGCCGTCCTGCGAGGATTTCAGGCGATCGAGGAAATAAGCGAACTGCGCGGAGTGATGCGCGTCAATCTTGCCGCAGGCTTCCACCGCCGCCTCCTGGCCCGAGTGGTGCGACAGCGAGTGGTGACCATCGCGGATACCCAGTTCGCGATACGCAACATCATTCTGCTCGCGGCCCCACATGAAGGTAACCACGCGAGTGAGATCGCCCTGGAACGCCAGCACTTGAAGATCGAACAGGAGCTTGGCGTGCTCGGTACGGGTGGCGGGAATGCCCACAGGCTGATCCATCGAGGGCAGCGCGCGCGACGATTGCTCCTCCGCCAACTGAATGCGGCGCTCGATGTCGCGCACCGCTTCCAGATACTCGTTGAGCTTCGAGCGGTCGCTCGGACCCAGGTCCGTGGCCACGCGGCTGACATCCTCGGACAGAAAATCCAGGATGCTCCTGCTGCGCTGCGCCTGGCGTTTGCGCTCGGCCGGATCGGTCGAGCGGCTTTCGCCCATCAGACGCTGGAAGACGGCGCGCGGGTTGGCCTCCATGGGCAGCGGAGTGTTCGGCCCGCGCCAGGAGATGGTTTTGGTGTAGGCGTCGCTGTACGCGCCATCGGCCGCGCCGAGATCGTCGGCCTGATCGAGCGACATTTCGAGCGAGGCCAACTGCGTTACTTTGCCGAACTCGCGCGCCGCCAGCTGATCCGCCGAAATGCCCACCGCGCCACCCGGCTTCGGGTGGATGCCGGTCAGATACGCCGCGCAGGGACGCGCGTGATTGCCGCCCGCTTCATTGCCGACCGGATCAGCGGCCTTAATATTCATGCCGCTCAGCACCAGCATGTTCTCGCGGAACTTGGCCAGCGGCGCCAGCGTCGGCGGCAACTCAAAATTGGCGCCGGTCGCTGTGGGGACCCAGTTCTTCATGATCCTGCCGTTGGGTCCATAGATGAACACCAACCGCAGGCCGCCGGTGTTGTCCGCGGCAGCAGCGAATGCCGGGGTCATGCTGCTCAACATGGGCAGCGCCAGCGCCGCGCCTGCTCCACGCAGGAATGTGCGACGGGGGATGGCCTTCTTGAATATCATCATGATGCGCGAGTCCTCCTCATCTGAAATGGCGTACTCTTCACAATACCGATAATGATCGACGACCAGCGGTAGTCCTTTGCAGCGGACTCCCGCACGACTTTGCGTAGGCTGGGAACATCATAGAATTCAACCTCACGCCCCAGCGCGTAGGTCATCAACTTCTCGGTCAGCGTATTGACGAACTGCTCCGGCTTGCTGAGCAGAACTTTCCTGAGCCCATCGGCGCCGGCGATCCTGGTGCCGTCGGGCATGGCGGAGGCATTGTCAATCTTTGCGCCGCCATCTTCCGTGCGCCACTGTCCGATGGCGTTGAAATTATCCAATGAAAATCCGATGGGGTCCATGCGTGCATGGCAGTTCGAGCAGACTGGATTGGCCTGATGCTGGATGGTGCGCTCGCGCATGGTCAGGTTCTTGATCTTATCGCCCTTCTCCTCAAGCAGCGGAACGTTGGGAGGTGGAGGCGGCGGCGGTGTGCCCAGCATATTTTCCAGCACCCATTTGCCGCGCAGCACCGGCGAAGTTCGATTGGAGCGCGAGGTAACGGTCAGGATGCTGCCCTGCCCCAGCAGCCCGCGACGCGATTCATCGGCGACCGCAACGCGGCGGAAGCTGCTGCCGTAAACGCCGGTAATTCCGTAGTGTTTGGCGAGGCGCTCGTTGACGTAGGTGTAATCGGCGCGCAGCAAGTCCAATGCGGAGCGGTCTTCGCGCAACATGCTCGCGAAAAACAGACTGGTCTCGCGCTCGAACGCGACGCGCAGATTGTCATCGAAATCAGGGAAGACACCGGGGTCCGGCGAGACCATCTTCAGATTCCGCAGGTAGAGCCATTGGCCTGCGAAGTTATCCACCAGCGCAACGGCCTTGGGATCTGCCATCATGCGCTTCACTTGCGCGTCCAGCACGGCAGCGTCGTTCAACTTGCTATTTTCGGCGGCAGCCAGCAATTCATCATCGGGAATGCTGGACCACAGGAAGAAGGAGAGGCGCGAAGCCAGCTCGATATCGCTCAACTTGTAAGGTGAATCGGGCGCGGCGCCCGCGGGATCACGCTCAATGCGGAACAGGAATTCCGGGCTGACCAGCATGCCTTGGATCGCCATGCGCACGCCACTTTCAAAGCCATTGGCAGCCCCGCCATCCGCTTTACCGGCCTGATAGAGTTTGGCCAGCGACTGCATTTCTTTGTCCGTTACCGGGCGACGATAGGCGCGGCGCGCCAGGCCGGAAAGAATCTTCTGCGCGCAGATGTCCTGCTCGGTCTCGGCGGTGGGATGGCAGGTGAAAATCTTCTGGCGGCTGGGTGTATTGCCCACGCCGCTCGCGTTAAATGGGCCGTCAATGGTGATGCTGGCGATGCCCGGGTCGCCGCCCTTCCAGTCGCCGATGTCGGGAGTCATGGGACGCGCGAAATTTTCGAGCAAGCCTTCCGGCTCGCCGGCCTTGGCGCGAAACGCCACGCCAACTGTACGCGTGCCGGCCTCGACCGCAAAGCGCGCGACCAACTCATCGTCGGCCAAAAATTCATAGGCCGTCTGATCAGGATCACCGCGATAGAACGTGCCGTTGCGATTGTGCTCCGGGCCGGTTAGGCCGAAGCGCTTGCCGCCGACGGAAAAATCAGCGACGCGCACGCCATTCAGCCGCACATCCAATTGATGCGCCGTCCCGGTGAGGCCGCGAATGATGCCGTCGTCGTTGCGCACGAGTTTCATCTTGACCACGTACTCGCCATCCAGTGGGAATACATGATGCACGGCGATGCCGCCGCGCGAGCCGAAAGGCAAGTCATCGCTCAACTGCTCGTCCTGATAAAGCTTGTCGGGAACATTGTAGGTCTCACCCACCGGAGCAATCGCCGGATCACCCACGGACATGGTGCTGATCTTCGACGCCGCCGACATGTACCGCTCCATGAGCACGGGCGAGACGTTCAGCAGTTGCGCAAGATTGTCGAAGCCGCGCCCCGAGTCATCGGCGGGCAGCAGCGCAGCGCCGTCCACTTCAATGGCCAGCAGATCGCGCACCGCGTTCGAGTACTCGGCACGATTCAGCCGATGCACCACGGTGCTCCCCGGATTAGGTTTGGCGGCGGCGAGTTGATCAAGATTTTTTTCAAGATAGTCGGCGAGATCGTTATTCGCCTGTGCGTCGGGACGCGGCGCCTTGGCCGGCGGCATGGCGCCGGTGCGCAGCTTCTTGACAACTTTCTCCCATACGTCGGGCGCTTCAGAAATGTTGTCTACGTTGGCTTGATCCAGCATCAGATCAGCAGTCTTCAATTTTTCATTGTGGCAGGTGACACAATATTTATTGAGCAGCGCGCGATTCGCCGAAACGGGTTCCGTGGTTTGCTGCGCCTGCGCGCCGCCGGCAATGGATGCCGCGACCGCCATCACGCTCATTAAAATTACCAGGCGATTCCAAGATTTCAATTCAATCATCTTCCGCCCTTTTGCTGGAGTTTCGGCAATTCTCCTAGCTTTTTTGCTACCCTTCAACACAACCTAAAATGAACCACGTCCGCCGGTTTATACACCTAGACCCAGCCGCCGCCGGGCCGGCAAGCGCGGACCATCTCGCCTCTTAATATTAATACAAGCCTGCAAGGTGTCAATAGGCAATTTTATCAATGTGTTATCAGCCGGAGTGCGGGCCACGGCAGGCTCTGATTTACGACCGCTTTCACGGCGGGTTTGCAGCAGGCGCTTTCCAGCAACAGGCCAAAAGGCCCGCCCCGAATGGGAGCGGTCCTTCCTGGCGTTGCAGATCAACCGGCGCAATCATGCCGGGAAACAAGTTAGAAAACCAGCTTCAGCCCGAACTGCAACTGACGCGCGTTGGAGACCGTGGTGGTGATCTGTCCCGAGCCGGCGGTAAACCAATTGTTCAGCGGCGCGCCGGTCGTGGTGTTGCGATTGCCCGCGTTGAGCGGAGCGTTGGCGGGACGGCCGAAGTTGGCATGGTTGAGCAGGTTGAAGAAGTCCGCGTGGAACTGGAGCGAGCTGCCTTCCGTGAGACCCAGCGGCATGGACTTGAGCAGGCTGAAATCGAGCACCGTGTACTTGGGTCCAATCAGAGTGTTGCGTCCCGAGTTGCCGTAGAAGCCGGGGGCGGGCAGCGTGTAGGCGCAAGGATCGTAGTACATGTCAGTGGTGCCGAGCTTGGTGCCGGCGGCGATGGTCTGGCCGGCGGCGGGCCCGAACGAGCAGCCCGCTGAAACACCCGAGGTGATGCTCGCCGCGGTCCGGCTGGCATCCACTTGTTCAGGATGCTGACGACCCGCGGAGCGCGATTGATCGGGCACGTTGCGTCCGCCGATCTGCACGGTGAAGGGAGCGCCGGTCGAGGCCGTCAGAATCGACGACACGCGCCAGCCGCCCAGAATAAGCGAGCCGATGCCGCCCTGGAAAGGCGAAGGGACCGACCACAGACCGTTCATCACGAAGTTATGCGACAAGTGCAGCGTGGAAAGTCCGCGGTCCACCTTGGTGTCATAGGGCTGCGACTGCGCGCCTTCGTTGTAGTCGCTCAGCGCGAGTCCGGTGGTGGCGTCGTCGATGTTCTTCGACCAGGTGTAGGCGGCATTGAACTGGAAGCCGCGGTTGAAGCGCTTCTTCACTTCCACCAGCAGGCCGTTGTAGAACGCCTTGCCGTCCGTGTTGCGCACCGTGGACTGATCGAGGTAGGTATTCAGGCGCGGCGTGCCGGTGGCCACGAACGGGCGGCCACCCACCATGGTGGGATAGGCCGCGTTGCCGTCGGCGAGGCGGAACAGATGATTGCCGCGCGAGCCGACATACTGCGCCGAGACGGCCAGGTTGGGCATGATCTCGCGGTCGATGGAGAAGTTGAACTTCATGTCGTAGGACGATTCCATCTCGTACTGAATGAACTCGGCCAGCGCGTCAATCACCGGGAAGGGACTGAGGTTCGGCGTCAGAAACGACGGACCCACGCTGAGCGCGTACGCTCTGGCGTTGGCCACCGTGATATTCGGCGCCGGGGTAACCACAATCGTCGCGGCATAGGGGGGATTCTTGCGGGTGATGGTGTTCAGGTAATTGCCCAGAATCAACTGATGGAAGATGCCGAAGCCGCCGCGGATGGCGGTCTTGCCGTTGCCCTGGACATCCCACGCGAAACCGACGCGCGGCGACCAGGTACTCTCGCCGGGACTGTTGAAGTAGGTATCGGTCCCGTTTTCTGGCGTGTCGTAGCGCGTCGCTTCCATCCACTTGCGAATGGTGGAGACGCGGCCCCACTTTTCGCCGGGCGCGGTCCACGGCTCATAGCGCAGGCCCAGATTCAGCATGAAGTTCGTGCGCAGGCGATAGTCATCCTGGAAAAACATGCTGTAGATGGCCTGCCGCGTGGAGCGCGCCGTGCTGCTGCCCGGCACCTCCGCCGAGAACGAGTTCATGTTGGTGTCAGTCAGGAAGCCAGCGGCATTGCTGAACGAGAAATCACCAAATGCGCCCGCCGCGGGTCCACTGGTGTTGAAGCCTACGTGGCTCCAGGAAAAACCGAAGCGCAGGGTATGCGCGCTCTTGCTGAGCGTCAGCGATTCAGCAAGCTCATAGAGATTCTGCACGCGGTAGGTGGTGTCATTGGAGTTCAAGCCCAGGGTGGTGATCCCCGTAAAGCCGATGCCGGTGGGATAGTCTTTGCCCAGGAAGTAGAGACTTTCCGGATAGGCGATCTTCAGATCAATGGTCGGCACGATATTGGTGCGGTTCATGGAGGCGCGCGTGGAGGACAGCAGTGTCGGCGTCAGGATGTTCTCATACTGAACCGTCGAGTAGCGCTGGCGCGTGCGGATCAGTGTGTCGGAGATATTCAGCGCCGCCGGGATGCGGTCGTCGCCGTTGTCATACTGGAAGCGCGCGAAGAGATTCTGATTCGAGTTGAGATTGTAGTCCACACGGGTTACAAAGAAATTTTCATTGGTGATGCGGTTCTGCGGCGTGAAGTGCTCGAAGATTCCGCTGCCGGGAAAGGACTCTTTACCATTGGGGAGCGGATAAAGGTCCAGGTACGGGCGAATCGTCGGCGCAACCTGAACCGTGGTGCCGTTGGGAAGGATGCCCTGCCGTATCGCCGGACCGGGAACCAGCGCGGGATCGGCGACGCCGATGTTGGCTTGGCGCAGCGCTTCAAAGTTGCCGAAGTAGAATGCCTTGTCCTTGATGATTGGTCCGCCAGCCGAGCCGCCGAACTGGTTGCGGCGGAACTCCGCCTTCTTGCGATTGGCGCGATTGTTTTCCCAGCTGGTGGCGTCGATGTTGTCATTGCGCAGATAACCATAGGCCGTGCCGTGGATGGTATTGGTGCCTGACTTGGTGATCATCTGCACCATGCCGCCGGAGTAGCCGCCGAACTCGGAGCTATAGCCGCCGGAGAGCACGCGGAACTCGCGCACCGCATCCACGCCCATCATCACGCCCGAGGCCGAGCCGGGGGTGCCGAAATTGCCCACGCTATTAATGTTGGTGCCGTCAAGCTGCCAGCCGGTCTGATCGGGGCGGGAGCCGGCCAGCGCCACGCGCGTGCCGAAGCCCTTGGACGCGCCCTGTTCCGACCCGCGCACGGAGACCGCGCCGGGCTGGACGAGTGCGAGTTGCGAGAAGTCGCGGCCGTTCAGCGGCAACTCCTGAATGCGACGCTCTTCCACCACGCCGGAGACGTTGCTGGTGGAGACATCCACCAGCGGCGCCTCGCCGGTTACGGTAACCTGCTCGCTCACCGATCCCACCTTCATGGTCAGCGGGAGGTTCACCACCTGACCAACGGTCAGGGTAATTCCCTGACGCACCGAGGTGTCGAATCCGGTCAGCGTGCTGGTGATCTCATAGGTGCCGGGATTCAGCGAAGGCACGTTGAAGCGACCTTGCGCGTCCGACGTGGCGGTGCGCTTGATGCCGGTCTCCGTATTGTTGACGGTAATCTCGACGCCAGGCATCATCGCGCCCGACTCGTCCGCCACCGTGCCGGTCAGCGTGGCGTTCTGCGCCACGGCCGCCGCCACGAACATCAGGCCGAGGGCCACGGTCGAAAACATGCCAGAAACGGTTCTAAACCAATTGCTCTGTCTCATTACTGACCCCTCCTTGGAATTCAAAAACAAATTTCAAAAAACAAACTGTTTAGAAAACTAGTGTTTGCACGCGACTCTTATTGCCGCGCAGGCATTGCCGCGCAGGCAGCGCAGAACCTTTGCTGTTTGCGCGCAAGCGTGCTAGACCACACTGCCAGCGCGACACTGGCTGTTCTCTTATTAAATTGCACTAACTTAATGATGAACACACAGCCACAGCTGACATTTCGGCCTAGCTCCATTTTTCGTCACGGCAGCAGTGTTGTCAACTGGAAACTGGGGCCAAAGGCGGGTTGGGCCGTAGGGACAAATCCTCCATAGCCGTCAATCCGAGCGCAGCGAGGAACCTGCTTTCCCCGCGAAGGAAATCAACAGCAGGTTCCTCGCTGCGCTCGGATTGACGACGATGAGGATTAATGTGCAGCTACCGCCGTGTGGTGGTAACCGACTTCCGCCCGGCGCGCTCCTCTTGCAGGTTGTAGCGGTACTCAAGTTCGAAGTCCTTGATATAGGCTTGGAAGCCTTCGCGGTCCACAAACGGGTTTGCCGCGCCGGGCTTCATCTTCGCAATCTTCTCGTTCAGGTTGAACATGAAGGCGTGCGAGGCCAGGAAAATATCCGGATGCAGCGTCTTCAGCCGGGCAAAGCCCTTGGCGTAATCGGCGATGGCGTTGGGGTACTTGGGATAGTTCACCAGCGGCACGCCGTCGTTCAGGCGCTGCGAGCAGGCGAACGCCACTTCATATTTCTTGCCCGCCTCTTCCGTGGTCATCGTCCATGTGGTGCAGCCCTTGGTGTGCCCCGGCGTCAGCAGCGCGGTCATGGTAACGCCGCCCAGCGTTACCTTGTCGCCATCCTTCAATAGCTTGTCGGCCTTCACCGGCTTCCAGAGCGGCTTGCCGTCGAAGTTGCGGAAGTCGCTCACGCCGCCGTCGGCCAGCACCGCCGCATCCTCGGCCATCACGTAAACCGTCGCGCCGGTATCCTTCTTGAGCGTGGCCAGCCCGCCCACGTGATCCAGATGCGCGTGCGCCTGCAACAGTATTTTGATGTCGCTCCACTTGAAGCCCAGCGCGGCAATGTTGTCCTTGATGTTCTGAACGAACTGCTCGTCCTCGGTGTCCAGAAGGATCAACCCTGCCGGAGTCGAGATCAGAAAGGAAGTGTAGTTGGTCAGGCCGACGTAATACACATTGCCGATAATCTTAAACGGCTTCACCGGATTATTCGGATAAGGCGGATTGTAAAGCTGCTTGGTCGGCTTGGCCACGGCGTTGGATGCTGGGCCCCCCGCGTTCTGCGCCACCGCTATTCCGCTAACACCCATCACCAGCGCCGCAGCAATTACCAGCGCCAACCCCACAGCCAATCCCCGAACCTTATTTGATGGAAACATCACACTTCCCTCCCCCTCAGCTAACTCGGCAATCGCCCCCGATGCTACCGCTGTCGTGATGCAGCGTCAAGTAGCGGCAGGCATTTCCTGCCTGCCTCGGTTTATAAGTAGCGACAGGCATTCCTGCTTGTCCAGCCTTCTGCGCCAGTCGAGCGCTTAAGTCAGATGCGGCAGGCAGGAATTCCTGCCACTACCTAAGAACTGGGACCAACATGCTCCCAATGAGCGAGGCGGGTTTCTTGGGACTTGGCGACGGAGTATTTTTTGGGGGGGGGTGGAAAAAAGTTGGGCGATGAAGACCTCTTCATCGCCCAGCTACCAGTGGCGGCGTTGCCGCCGGCGGATTGTGTTGCCAACAGCCGCTCGAATTACTTCACGGCCATTTTGTAGGCTTTGCGATAGTTGGCGTATGCCCCCTTGAAGTCACCAGCAGCCTTGGCAGCGTCTCCTTGCAGGAGGAATGACTGAGCCTGGCCGGCGTTTCCACCCGCCGCCTCGATATTGGCGATGGTCTGCGCCACAATGGTCCGCACGAGGTTCAAATAGCCGCCGTTGGCCGTGGGCGTAACGAATAGCGCGACGTATACGGCGTTGTCGGGTTGCGCCAGGTCGGCCTCGATCTGCGTGCGCAGCACCAGGTCTCTGACCTCATTCTTATTGGCGTTGGCCAAGATGTTGGCGGTATTGGCGTCGTCATTGTTAATGATTAATGTTCGATTGGCGTTGTCGTTGTTGACGATGGTCGTGCGATTGGCATTATCGTTGTTCACAATCGTGGTCCGGTTGGCATCATCATTGGCGATGATGGCCGTCTTGTTGGAGTTATCGTTATTGATGATGGAGGTCTTGTTGGTGTTGTCGTTGGCTACGCTCGATTCCAGGTCCGTGTGCAGATGGCCCAGCCGTCCGTAGGTGGCCGACATCTCCGCCGCATCAATCTTGTCCGTGCAGAAATGCAGCGCGTAGTTCACGATCTTCGCCGTCAGATAGACTGGTCCGTGATAATACATAAAGTGCTGGTATTGGCGCCAAAGCCCGCGACCACTGCCACCTGTCCGCAGCCACGGCTGGCTACATCACGAACCGTTTCCGCTGCAAATAAGACAATGTCAGCCGCATCAATGGCCGTTTCCGACGTCCGCGTGCTGCCGCAGGAGGGATACTCCGCGTTGGGAAACCCCGCCAAGGACGAGATATTCAAATCTCCGGACATCGTCGAGGAGAGAACGTCATCCTGCGCATTTAATTCTCTACGCATGGTTCGGGCGGCGGCATTCAAGGCGCCTGTATCGGGCATGGCATTGCGCAGCACGTCCAGATCCGCCGTCGAAAGCAGACGAACCTGGTCCTCTAGCTTACTGAAGTCTTCAACTTGCTTGGTCATGCCCGCTGAAGCGGCCAGCTCGCCGTTCACTTGCACAAAATTGAGCAGGTCCAGACGCACCTGTTCCGGGTTGGAAGGGCTGCCGGCCTGCGCGAAGCTGCGCGTGGCGGAGTTCGCCACTAATAATCCGGCTAACAACAGCATTCGACTTACTTTGTTTTGCATGGTTTTCCTCTCTGAACGCTTATGGACAATGCTTTGGCCAGGATTTGAAATGTGGCGATCATTCGTGCTGGTTGGCCCTGCCGGTTGGCCGTGCCGGTAAGCACGATGCGCCGGTGTGTTTCAGCAAGGAGAGCAACCCTTGAGCAAGGTTTCCCTACATGCATGAATCGATGATCAGGCGGTACTTCCACTCAGGTAGCATACGGCACTGGTTCTTGCCATTCAACGATCATGGGGTCTCAAAACGTAACTAGGACCATAGCCCTAGTACTCACAGGACCCATGCGATCCACAACCGCTCCGAAGCTCCCGCAATGCTCCATCCCGGTTCAGCCGCGCTTTGCCAGCCGCGTCATCCCGCCATCATGCCCTCCGGGCATGATGGTGAATAGCCGTAGGTCTCAACCAACGGAAACGATGTTGATTTTGAGGGTGGGGATGGTGCTGCGAAATTCGCAAGCGCCGGCGCTTCCGATGAAATTGCTGATTCCACCCAGTCCGCATGTTGTGGCTGGCGCGGGCAGCCCTGGATCACTCCGGACTGGACAGTCGAGAATCGGATCGCAGGCGACTGCAAACGCCTCCGCTGCCGCGACAACTGTGAAAGTGGATACTTTGGTCACCGCCAACCAGTCCGCAGGTTTGTCGAGCGGTCCCAGCAACGGAATCGAGCCCGCTGACGGCGAGTTCTTTGCCTCGGCGTCACCAGCGAATGTGGTCAGCGACGCGGCGCGCACTTGACACGCAACCTAAACTAATCAAGAATCAAAAAGTTAGTCCCTACACCGCACGTTGCACGGAATGCCGAAGGATGAGTCGAGGGAATAATGGACCTTGCGAATTACGCGTTGAGTATCATCATGTCGCTGGCTATCGGACTGGTAGGGCTTCTGGCCGCGTACAAAATTTTCGATTGGTTGACTCCGGGACTTGATTTTCCGCAGGAGCTAGCAAAGGGCAATCTGGCGGTAGGAATATTCCTGGCAGGCCTGTTCATCGGCCTGGGACTGCTGTTAGGCAGCGCCATAAAATGATCTGGGTGGAGTAATCAAATGACGTCGTCACTCCTCATCTTTCTGATGCTGTTGCTGCCGACGCAGCAGGTTGAGCAACTCGGCGCCTGGGTGGATAAGAATATGGGCCGGCCTTACGTTTGGGGCGCAGCAGGGTACAAGAGCTACGATTGCTCCGGCCTGGTCTGGCGCATGTTGAGCGACAACGGTGTATACCTGAAGCGAACCACCGCTCGAAAACTATTTTTGTCTTTGAAAAAACTCCCGCCGGGCGAGACGCCTTCCTATGGGACGCTGATATTTTTCGATGACCTGAAGCACGTGGGCATCGTCATCGATTCGCAGAAGTTCTTCCACGCACAGTCCAGCAAGGGAACAAATATTTCCCAGCTATCCCAATTTTGGAAGCGCAAGGTGTACGGCTACCGTCAATTGCCCATGCCCGTCGTCAGCGGCAATTTCGAAAACACTTCAGAGCAACCCAGGAACACTACCCAATAAAGATTGAATTTTGGGATGAGCATTAGTGGACGAACTCAGAACGATTCCGCTTGGTTCAATACCGTAATCATTTTCACTGTCCGCTCTGTTCGCGTAAATCGCTAAAAAGGTTTGCCTGGTGTTTCCCCCTACAGCGATGACGCGACGGGCAACCAGCTCGGCGACGGCGGGCGTTACCTAAACTTACAATGGCGAGGGGCAGCGCGTGAGGAAGAGTAGTGGCAAGCTGCGCTGCTACGGGTCGGGCGGCCCCTCTGGGGAAGTGGCTTTGGCGGAGAGCGATATGTCAGGCGCGCCCGGTCCTTCTTCAATCATCGCGGTCTGATTGACTGATTCGTATGAGCAGATGCGAAGTCCCCAGGCGAAGATTACGCGGGATCGCTGCCGGGGCTGTTCGCGACTCTGACATGGCTCGCAAGCTTGAGCACCTCAAGCAGGCGAATGAAGTACCACCCGATGTCTACCTGCCACCAGTGGCGCCCGAACTTCGCCGATACGATGGAGGAGTGGTGATTCCTATGCCAGTTCTCGCCCCAGCCAGCCATCTGCAACGGCCCCAGCCACCAGACGTTCTTGCTGGAGTCCTTTTCTCCGGAATAATTCAGGTGAGTAAGGCTGTTCACGAAACACTGCATGTGCAGCGAGTAGACCAGGCGAACGCCACCAATCCAGAAGAAAGCCTGCCAGCCCAGCGCCAAACCGCAGACGATGGAGACCAAAAGCAATGGGGTTTGCGCATACGTCCACATGCGGTGTGTGCCACGACTCAGTTCCGGACACCACTTCTGGCTATCAGCCGGGGTGGTTTGATACAACCAGCGCAAGTGTGCCCACCAGAATCCACCGTGCTTGGGGCTGGATATATCTTCGGGCATATCGGTAAAGGAGTGATGATGACGATGATAGGCAACCCAACTGGCCGGATGCCCTGAACCGTTAAACATGGCCCAGAAAATGAGCAGGTGCTCGATCACCGGGTGCACCTTCACCGCGCGATGGGCCAGAGATCGGTGGTAGCCAACCGTCGTGCCCAGGCCACCGAGCGAAATCAAACCAACGCAAATCAAGATGATCGTAAGGCTGGGAGCCGGGTAGAACACGAGTCCAATGACAGCCAAGACGTGTATCAACACTATGTAGAGGAGTACGGCCTCCTTACCCCTGGCGGCCTTCCAAACCGGCATCTCCCAGGGCGCGCTCTGCTGGGACCGCGACTGATCCCCTCTCACAGTTTCAGATTGATCGAACAATTTCACTTCTCCGCTCCTCGTACAATTTCCCATGGACCCGAACTACGGCCCACTCAACAACAGTGGTGGGTCGGCCAGCCTAGACGGCTGCTGCTTTGCTCTTTCGAACTGACTTTGCCGCGACCGCTGGCGCCAGTGATTTTCGTAGTTCCTGGACTGCCTTGCGCCGGAAAAGCTTGCGCTGCCGGCTGCGGTGGTACCGGGGCCTATTGCCGTTAAGTGCTGACATGATTTTTCCCTCACTTTCAGTTATCTGACAATTCGGTTGAATGCAGGATGTTTCTTCCGGAACTTTACCCACGGGCGGATCTTTACCCACGGGCAGAAACGAATCCGGTTATTTTTGTTCGCCGACAATCTGCAAATGCCGCGTCTCAGTTGAGGTTGCTGCCGCGTCGAGAGAGTTGAAATCGTACTCCAAATTTTTCGAGATCAGGCGATGCGGCCCCAGGATGCGGACTTTCGCCGTACCTTCCGTGCCTGTCTGCAGCCACATTCCCGCCACCTCGCTGTAGAGCAGCACGAGGCCCGCCTCTTTTACCCACCAGGAGGCCGCTTTTGCCGGCACTCCTTCAAAGCGATGAATTCTGTATGTGTTGGCATCCACCCAGATTTTCCCGCGCAGCAGATTCTTCTCATTGCGCTTTGACAACATCTCCAGAATAAAACTGGGAGAACCATCGGTGGTCAGCTCACTGCTCAGAAATCTGAAATCGTAATTCGTCGTCGAGTAGTCGGTCTGCGTGTAATCCTTGGCAGACTCCACCTCGCTTTGCAGGATGCGGCGAACAATCCGCTCTCCGATCCCACCGCTACTCTGGCCAATCGAGAACTTCTTGAAATTGGGTGGAACGAAAGTGACTTCCACGCTGACTTCGGACTTAAGCTTTACTTCATCCTTGCCAAACATTTTGTAGTTGCGCGTGACCACATAGGGACGAAAACCTGCCCGATTATCCGCCCGGGCCTGCGCCATACGAGCCACGATAGTTTCCGTGGGTGGAACTGCAATACCGCTTTGCGCCGATGCGCGGGGTGCCGTCAGAACCAAGGTGAGCAAAAGCATCCCTATGAAAATCTTCGGCGGAGCGATTGCGTCACACGTCCCAGCGCCATGTTGGTTCCTGTCGGCCATGAACTCCTTATGAATCTTCTGTGCCGCCCCGCCAAATTTGCATTGGATCGTCTGGCTGTTAAGAATAATCTTACCGCAGCTCTTCTATCAGAAAACCTGCGGGGTAATCTGGCAGCTGAATTGGATCAGATAAACCAGTCCAGTAAAGAGGGAACGGAGCATCGCTAGGCTGTGGTGAAAAACTCTCACAATTTCAAATATATCACTTTGAATGGCCCAGCAGTTGAGAATAAAGGGTAGGCTCCTGTTGCTGCAGAAAGTTACCTGAGGAAAAGCACCGGCCTGTTTGCAGGATAGTGTATCCGAGCCGCGACTGGAAGGAAGCCGTCACGTTTATCGAATATCATAGACCGCTGAACGGAACCGCTCCCGTTCCGTCGCGGCTCATTTTCGGCAGCCTTAAAACTTCACGGCAACGCTGATCTGCGGGACGAAGTCGTGCAGCCATCCGCTCACCGTGGATGTGGCGGACGGAGCGAACAACTTGCGCGGGGGCTGCGTGAAATAGTCGCGGACGTCCAATTGCAATACGGTATTGCCGCGCAGAGTCCAGCGCACCCCGCCGCCCAGAGAGATGAGCGGCTTGGTTTCATTGGCTTTGCGCAGCAGCACAATGTTGCCGAGCGGCTGCGTCCGGGGCGGCGCGCCCGTGCCCTGATAGACCCGGCCGCCGGCGCCGATGGCGAAAAACGGGCGGTACTTCGTCTCCACCGGCTTGGTGTGAAACAGCAAATCGTAATGGAAGATGTGCGAATGCGCTGCTAGGCTCGCCGTCGCCGTATCGTTGCTGACCTGGTGCGCGCCCCAACGGTAGAGGTAACGAAATTCCCCGCTGATGTTGGAGTACATTTCATCGCGCAGAAAGAATCCGGCGGCGGTCGAGTTGCGCACGCCAGCCCGAGCGGTGGCGCCCGCGGTTGTTTCCCCTGGCAGTCCGCGGGTGAATCCGTAGCCGC
Source organism: Acidobacteriota bacterium (assembly GCA_009691245.1). Lineage (NCBI taxonomy): Bacteria > Pseudomonadati > Acidobacteriota > Acidobacteriota bacterium. The sequence goes on from SHUM01000007.1 coordinate 48,454, forward strand.
CAATCGCGCCGATCGCAAAGTCTTCCGCATTGCCGCGCGCCGCCGCGCAGAGAATCATGATTATGACTACCACCGGCATCAGCCCGCGGGCCTTCAACATTCGCATCCGAACACCCTTCTTCAATCAGAATTTTCCGACCAATCACATCCGCCGAACTACGACCAGTCATCCTTCGACTGCTTTTTCTTGCGCCGCATAATTATGATCACCACCATAACCAAAGCCAGCACTCCCGCCACGATCTGGATGGTGCTGGTGGAGCCACCGCCCGCCTCGGGAGTCGCCTGCGCCAGTAAAAGTATCGGATTCATGTCTTGCCTCCTCAAACGCTCCTGCTACAGGAGCTGAATATCCCGGAGGAAGGACAGCACTCCGGGGACTAGTACGACAACAAACAGCGCCGGCATGATGAACAGCACGATGGGGATGATCATCTTGACGGCCACTTTATTAATCTTAGTCTCAATTTCCAGGCGGCGCTTGGAGCGCAACGAATCGGCGTAGATGCGCAACGCCTGCGACAGCCCGGTGCCGAATCGCTCAGCCTGCGCGATCATGCTGGAAAGTGAGCGGATGTCGGCCAGCCCGGTGCGCTGGGCCATGTGCTGAAAGGCCACGGCGCGCTGCTGCCCGGCCTGCACTTCCAAGGTCATCCAATGGAACTCATCGGCCAGTTCGGGATAAGCAAAACGTATCTCATCGCTGACGCGCGCAATGGCCTGATCGAGCGAGAGTCCCGCACCCAGCACGATGCTGAGCATGTCCGTGGTGTCCGGCAGCGCGCTGAGCAAACTCAGACGATGGCGGTTGCGGAGCATCTGCAAAATCTGATCGGGAATAAAGTAGCCCAGCACCAGCGCGCCCGCCAATCCGAGCAGCAGCATCGTAGCATCGCTCGAGCGCAGCAGCGCCCACGCCGAAAGCACCAGCGTCAGAGTCAGCGCAAGGGATCCCACGCCGTAGGCCTTCAGCGCCTCACGTCCCCGAATGCCCGCGCGCAGCAGCGCCAGTTCCGTGTCGCGGAACCAGCCGCGCCCGAACACGGTCCCGTAGGTGGCTTGCAGCAGCGTGTCCCAGAAATCGCCGCCGTGCGCGGCTCCGCCGCCACCGGAGATGGAAGATTCCTGCAACTCCTCCAGCCGCCGCTCCAGCGCATCATTCTTCGTGCTGAGATAGTAATGCACCGCCACCACCGTCAGCGTGGCCGCCGCCAGAGTACTCAGCAGGAATAGCAATCCCCAACCGGCCATCAAAACAACCTCACTTCAGTCTCAAAACACCCGTTGTCATTCCGAGCGCAGTGAGGAATCTGCTTTTGCTTGGAGCACGCCCGAAAAGCAGGTTCCTCACTGCGCTCGGAATGACAACGAAAAGAGTTCACTACAGCTTCACCGTGGAAATCTTGCGCACCACTAAAATACCGATCAACTCCGAGATCACGCCGTAGATCAGAAACTTCGATCCCAGCGGCGTGAGCCACAAGATGGAAATATATTCATATCGAATAAAATACGATACCACCGCCGTGAACACCGGCAGGCCGCACAACATGCCGGCCGAGAATCGCTGCTGCGCCGTATGCGCGCGCAGACGCCCGCGCAGTTGCAGCCTTTCGCGGATCACCATCGAAAGGTTTTCCATCACCATCACGATGTTCGCGCCGGTCTCGCGCTGCAGGATCACGCCGATCGAGAAGAAGCGCACGTCGAGCAACGGCACGCGATCACCGAAATTGTGAATGGCCTCTTCCACCGTCGAGCCCAGCGCGAGTTCCTCCACCAGCTTCTTGAATTCGCTCGCCAGCGGCTCGTGCGTTTCGTCGGCCAGCACCTGCATGCCACTGTGTATGTTGTGCCCGGCGCGCATCGCCCGCGTGAACAGGTCGATGGCTTCTGGCAGCATCTCTTCGAGCTGCCTCATGCGGCGCTGCCGCCGAATCCAGATATAGGCAAATGGGACCGAGGCCGCCGCGATCGCCAGCAGCACGCGGAAAATGGCGAAGGGGAGAAACTGCGCGGCCTCAGCCAGCAGAAAAACTCCGCCGAGCAGAACCACGCTGAAGGTAACCACGTTACCCGCGCGATAGTGGAGTTTGGCCTGATCGATGATCGCCTGCAGGCGGTTCATGATCTCGATGCGCCCGTACAACTCATGCAGGCCAGTCGCGCCGCCGAGCCCCTGCTGCCGCAGCAACGATCTGGGACGCCGCCCTGTCGGCGAGCGCAACCCGCGCAGCCGCGACTCCATCAGCCGCACCATGCGCCGCCGCGGTCCCCAGACAGCGATCTCCGCCGCGGCCAGGAAGGCCGTCGAGAAGATCAACAATGTGAGGATCGTCGTCATCGGTTCCAATCAAATATTTCCATCAAAATTTATTCGCCGGCCCGGAACAACTCCTCGGAGAGATGCACTCCCGCACCGGCCAGCCGTTCCAGAAATGCCGGGCGATACCCTGTGGCCACAAATCTCCCAATCGTTCGGCGGTCTTCATCCATGCCCAATTTTTCAAACTTGAAGATATCCTCGACATGCACGCCTTCAGCGTCCTGCCCCGAGCCTTCCGCGATGGCTGAAATTTTTCGCGTGCCATCAATCTGCCGCGCGGTATGCACCACCACCTGAATGGCGGAAGCCGTCTGCTGGCGGATGATGGGTTCGGTGAGACCCACGTTGGCCATCAGCACCATGGTCTCGATGCGATGGAAACAGTCGCGCGTGGAGTTGGCGTGGATGGTAGTCATTGACCCGTCGTGGCCTGTGTTCATGGCCTGCAACATGTCGAGCGCCTCGGCGCCGCGCGCCTCGCCCACGATGATGCGGTCGGGCCGCATACGCAGCGCGTTGATCACCAGGTCGCGCTGGGTGATGGCTCCCTGGCCTTCAATGTTCGACGCGCGTGTCTCCAGGCGCACCACATGCCGCTGCTGCATCATCAACTCGGCGGTGTCCTCGATCGTAACAATACGCTCATCGTGCGGAATGAAACGCGACAGCGCATTGAGCAACGTGGTCTTCCCGCTACCGCTGCCGCCGCAGATGACAATGTTCAGCCGCGCCTTCACGCAGGCCCCGAGTACTTCCAGCATCGCCGGACTGAGCGTGCCATTTTTTACCAACTCCTCATTCTCCAGCACGCGACCACCGAAGCGGCGGATGGCCAGCGACGGGCCTTTCAACGCCACCGGCGGAATCGCCGCGGTAATGCGCGAGCCGTCCGCCAGGCGCGCATCCACAATGGGATTAGCCTCGTCCACGCGACGACCGGCGGCGGCGACCATCTTTTCGATGATATGCAGCAGGTGTCGGTTGTCCTTGAACTGTACCGCGCTGCGCTGCATCACGCCGTGGCGCTCAATGTAAACCTGACCACTGTTGTTCACCAGTATGTCGGTGATGGTGGGATCTTTCAGCAGCGGCTCCAGCGGGCCAAGGCCGAACACCTCATCAAGAATCTCCTCAATGACGCGGTCGCGCTCCGGCAGCGTCATCGGAATGTTTTCCTGCATCAGCAACTGCTCCACCGCGCTGCCAATCTCCACGCGCAGACGGTCCTTGCCGATCAGCCGAAAGGTATCGGTGTTGAGCGAGCTCAGGAGCTTGCGATGCACCTTCGTCTTTAGTTCGACATAACGATCGGCAGTTGCGGCAAACCCGCGCGCCGGGCGAGCGACACGGGCCCTCGGGCTGAGTGGCGGGATGGTGGGCGAATTGGGAGGCTGTGTGGACATGATTTTTATGCAAACCAAATGCAATTACTTGCGTTTCGCGGCGGCTTCCTCGGGCGCGACGATGCCCAATTTTTTGGCGAAGGCTCGATACGACTTGCCCAGCTCCGTGTTGCCTTTCAACACCACGGGCCGCGCTTCGTGCAGCGCAGTGACCGCCTCATCATACTGATTGGGGAATCCCCAGAAGGGCGCGGCACCCAGCGTCTGCTGCACCTGCTCGGTGGAGGCGTTCACGCCGCGCCGCTTTTCATGGCGGTTCAGCAGCATCTTGACGGCTTCGGTGCCGAAGCCCATGCGCACCAGCGCGTTCATGAAGTGCTGCGTGTTGCGCACGGCGGCAAATTCCTGCGTGAGCACCAGGAAGATGGTCTCGGAGAGCTCCAGGCAGCTTTGCAGCAGGGCGTCCATATCACGTGAGCCGTCCACAATGACCACGTCGTAACGCTCGATCAGGAACGACCCGATCTCGCGAATGTGGTCCTCGGTGATGAAGCGCGACTTCTCCTGTTCATCCGGCGCGCAGAGCACGAAGAACCCCAGCGCGTCGCGGACCATGATGCCTTCCAGCATGGCGCGATCCAGTTGCGCGAGATTCTCGGCCACATCCGCGATGGAGTATTGATGGCGTAGTCCAAGAAATGCGGCGGCATCGCCGGAATCAAAATCGAGATCGAGCAGCACGGTGGTCAGCCCCTGCTTGGCGCAAATGGCCGCGAAGTTTACCGCGCCAGTGGTGGTTCCCACACCGCCCTTCACTCCCACAAAGGTGTACATGCGGCCCATCTGGCGACCCACCAGGCTGGCACGCGCGCGATGCTGATCGAGCCGGGCCAGAGCCTCATTGAAATCCACACGCTTCAACGGTTGCGACAAAAAGTCAGCGCTGCCGAGGCGCATCCAATGGAGCAGCGACTCCGCGGAGTACTGCGCGTCGGAGAGAATGACGTAAGTTCCGGGCGAAGATTGCGTGATGTGCTCGAGCGCGCGCAGTCCATGCTCGGCATCGCCGGGAGCAAGGGATGAGATATCCAGCAGCACGGCGGCTTGCGGCTCCGACGCCAGGTCCTGCAAAATGCGCACGTGCAGATTCGGTCCCATCTCCTCATGCTCGGAGATGACCGACGCGCCGGGAAAGTGCGAGGCCTGCTCCCGAACGAAATCACGGAAGCGAGGCTCCGCGCTGGCCACAATTAAATGTACCGCCATAACACCTCGTCAGTCACACTAGGCACACTAGGCACACTAGGCACACTTCAAAAATTCCGAGCTTGCTTACGGCTCGGGCGTTCCGCCGTCCTGATTGGCTCCCACGCTCTCCATCTCCACCGTGGTTGCAAACGACGGCACGCTCAACGGAGAAAAGCCCAGCGTCGGCAGAATGTGCCCGAACTGATAGCCGCTGATGCTCACCGTAACCGAGTCGGGCGCGGCGCCAGGAGAGCAGGATTCCGAGCCGGAAAACTGAGTGCTCTCCTGCGTCGCGAAATCCTGCGTCCAGTAGGCGACTTGAATCTGCGCCCCGCCGTCGGAGAGCCGCGGGCGATCGAGGAACGGTGGCGAGTTGTTCTGCATCCATGTGATCACGTTCGATCCGGCATCGTCCACCCAGCAATGCGTCGCCGCGTAACGCGCGCCCTGCCGCGTGAGCGTCGCCAGCGAATGATATGTCCAGGCCAGCTCGGCGAAGGCGATCAACCCCAGCGAGAGCGGGATCAATCCGGCAATCAGCACCAGCGCGAATTCCACGTTGGCCTGCCCGCGCTGTCCTGACATGTGCCCTAACATCTTTCGCCGCCTACTCACCCGTCACCGCCATGCGCACCGAAACGCGCAAGGGAATCGATCCAATGGTAACGAATGGAAACCGCACATCCACGGGAAACCCCGCCGCGCCAAGATTCACCACCACATAATCCGGTGCGCGCCCGCTGCTGGTGATGTCGCAACTGGCGGCGTCCTCGGAGCAAAGACATTGCTCGACCACCGGAGGATCCGAGACCACGCGCTCCGGAAGAATCTGGATCATCTCCGGCGTCAGTCCGTTCACCACAGCCGTTCCGCTGCCTTCCAGATTACCGAAGACAATATAATTGCGGGCGTTCAGGAATGACTCATTCTGATCGTCGCAATAGTTCACTTGGTTCGTCCGCGCGATAAATCCGGCGCCACCGCGCAGGGCTTTCTGCAAAGTATGGTAGACGTAAAACACGCGGGCGATCTGCACGATGCCGAACAGCAGAAGCATCATCACCGGCAGCATCAGCGCAAACTCCACCGCCGACTGCCCGTGTTCCCCGCCCCTGCGATTCTTAGCGTTCATCATCACATCGTATCCGCTTGCCGCCGCGCGAACAAAGCCGCGACCGGAAGGAAGCGGTCCCATGAAGTACGATATGCAATCCAACCACCGCTCCCTTCCGGTCGCGGCTCTGTTACACGTGCCCGCAAAACGGCCTAATGAAGAACGGTCCTGCCCACGCCACGCGTCACGTTGCACGTCCCCGCCGCCGTGCCCGCGCGCACCGGGACCGGCGCGCCGATGTACTGCGCACGAAAAGCCGCGCGCGACGCCACCGCTCCAGCGATGGGACCAAGACCCGCGATGGCCGCTGCGTTTTGCATAAAGAATTGGCGGAAGCCGAGCACGTTCAAGGTGTCAGCGGCATCCACCACGGCGACGGTCAGCACGCGGCGCGTGTTGCCGTCATAGTCCTGCGCATACTCCTGCAACACGGCGGATTCACCCGTGTCGTTATCGGCGACGAACAGCGGACTCAGCACATCGACGCCGGGAATATTCGCACAGACATTGGTGGAAAAATCCACGCCGAAGCGCGTGTTCAATCCACACAGCAGATCGCGCCCACCGTTGTTGCAGACCGGCGGCAGCGTGTCGACGAGCAGAGCTTCCTGCGCCGCGATGAGCACACAGCCCGGCGGGTCCAGATCGCTCCGGCTGGAGCTGCCGCCCGCGCCCAGGCGGAACAACTCTTCCTCGGCATCGAGACTCGCGGCGCCGGAGAGATGATTCAGCAAAACATACTGGACCGAAGCGATGGTCTCAGGCAGAGGAGCCTGAACGCCCGCTTGACATCCGCCGAGTCCCACAAATTGCTGCGCGGGATTCATGTACAGCGTGTAGTTCTCAGCCAGCGTGAAACCAAACTCCTCCGTGTCGGTCGCATCAACCGCCACCACGGCTAGCGCGTCAATGCCGCAAGCGGAACACAGAGGCCCGCCGATGCCAGCCACCGCGGCGGTGACCACGGACTCCGTTTCACGCTCGGGGCTCAACAATCGCGCGAACCACACGGGAGCCTCGGCGCGCACCTCGGTGCGGACGTACTTGGCCTGATCGCCGGTCTGCCCGCCGTTCGAGTTAATGCGCGCATCGGCCAGCGTCGCGAAGTAATCCGTGCTCAGCTCCGTCGCCAGCGTAGTGCCCGCAATGCCGATTTGACTGAGACCCAGATTGAAGCGGTTGTCGTTGAGGCTGGTCGAGTCAAACGTCACAGTGAATTGGTCGGCGGCATGAGCCTGCGAATTGGCCGTGCCGATCAACCGCGTCGCGGCGGCCAGCGCGCCGGCATCGGCGGCGGTCTGCAACTCGGCCTGGATCAGGTAGAGACGCCCCACGTCAATGGCCAGAGTCATAAAGGCAAACGTCGCCAGGATCATCAGCAGCAGGAAAATGGCCGCCGAGCCATTAGAGTTCCGCCTCGGCCTAAGCCTCAGCTGGCGATGGTGATGGCCAGGGCGTTCCTTCAACGCTGCTCTCCTTCAGGATTCTCCAACCCCAGCGGGCCGCTGAACGTCGGAGTAGGCGCCGAAGTATTGCCTGGGTCCGCCTCCGGAGAGGTGTCCAGGAACGGTCTGGGGAAATCCGGCAGTGCGGGCTGCTGGCCCGCCGGATAGGGCTTCACAAAGGTCGGCGTTACCACCACCAGCAGCTCGGTGTTGGTCTTGTTCTGCGAGCGCGATCGGAACAGGCGACCGAGAATGGGCACGTCACCGAAGCCGGGAACTTTGCTCATGACCTCGGTAACGCGATTGTCGATCAATCCCGCGATGGCGAAACTCTCGCCCTCGCGCAGGTCCACCTCAGTCTCGGCGCGGCGCGTGCTGATGGCCGGAATCAGGAATCCCTGAATGGTCAGGGCGTTGGCAAAATCCAGCGCGCTGACTTCCGGGCGCACCTTCAGGTGAATCATCCCGGCGGCATCCACCGTGGGCGTGAAGTTCAGGCGCACGCCGAACTCACGAAACTGAATGGTTACGACCGGCGCCGAGGCCCCGCCCGAGCCCGTGCTGGTGATCACCGGAAACGGAAACTCGCCGCCGGCCAGAAAGCTGGCCTCCTTCCCGCTGATGGTAACCAGGTTTGGTTCGGCGAGAATTTCGAGCAGGTTCCTGTTTTGCAGCAGGCGCAGCGTCGCGCCGAAGTTCAGGTCGGGGCGGAAGGCGAAGATGTTGAGCAGATCGCTGACGCTGACTGTCTGGCTGCCCAGATCGGGCTGCCCGTCGGGACCGGGCTGCAATTGCAACTGCCCCAGCCTCGGGAACTGGAATTGCTGCGTAGTGGCCGTGCCGAGTAGCTTGCTGTTGGTGCTGAACAGATTCACGCCCAATTCGCTCAAGCCAGCGCGGTCGATGGTGGCGAACTTCACCTGCAACATCACCTGGCGATTCACCGGCGGGGGCGATTGCAGCAGATTCACCACGCTCTTGGCGTAGATGGCGGCGATGGCCGCGGCCTGGCGCGAGGCCTCCTGGTCGGAGACCACGCCGGTGAGCAGCACGGCGTCCTTGCTGAGGGAAATCTGCACCGGTTCGCTGGGCAGATTCGCTTTCATCTGACGGGTAATCTCTTCCAGGTCGGGCTGCACGGTGACTTCAAACCGTGAGACGTTTTCGCCGTGCCACACCATCGCCGTGGTAACGCCGGGAGTGCGGGCGTTGATGACCACGTCATGGGGCGAGACGACTACGGCGTCGGCAATCTCCGGATCGGAGACGGAGACGCGGGAGACCGCATCGGTGAACTGCTGAAGATCACCGCGCCCGACCTTCAATTGAATTTCCAGTTGCGCCAATTGAGTGGCCGGCTTCGACATCGAGGGAGTTGGCTCGGGCGGAGTTGCGGGTTCTGTAGTGACGGACTCCGCCGGTGCGGGCTGCTGGGCGCTGGTGAGCCTGGCGTTTGCAAACCAAGCCACGGCGGCAAGTGCCACGAGCATGAGCAAGCTGTTGCGAGTCATCATATTATTTAGCGACGTTGCCGGGCGGCTGGCTGGGCCCCGTGATAAATGTCTCTTCCGTTAATTTTGATCCACGAAATACTTTGACCACCACTTCACCGGGACCGGGCCGCCGGGCACCGGAACGATTGTTCGCCTGCGCCGGCGGGGTCGCCGGCACGGGACGCGCTACCGGACGCACCGGTTCGTGTATCCCCAGATCTTCAGCAATGGTCGGCTCGGAGTCTTCCAGAACCTCCGAGTCCAGAGGGTTGCGCAGCGCCAGCTGAATCTTGCCGCGCTGCATGGCCAGAGTGATCCTCTCGGCCTGCTCCTGCGAGACCAGCAAGGTGGCCACGGTGGCGGGGCGAGGGTCGCGCGCGGCAGCGGTTTCAGTCGTGGCGGGAGTAGGACTAATTTGTTTGCCGAAAGCAATGACCTTGATGTTTTGGAGAAGCGTCTTGGTGGCCGAATCGCCGTTGCTGAAAGCTCGTGTGTAGAGCACATCAACATGAGTCCCCGGCTGAATGAAGCCGCCGACGGAAGAAATCTCGTTCACTTGAACGGCCACGGCACGCAGGCCCGGCTCGATCATCGCCGTCAGCCCCTCGCCACCGCCTTTGGGCGTGAGCCGTGCGTCCAGGATCAGCTCTCCCGCCGACACTCCGGCGATGAGCGCACGATCCGCGACATCTTCCACTTTCAGGAACGCACCTTCGGGGACGTCGCCTTGTTCGAGCGCGATCATCTTCAGATCGGCCACTGCAAGTTTCTGTCCCAAGGGAAGCTGCCGCGCGGCGGCGACCACGCGCGTAACGGCGCGCTGCTCCGGCACGGCGGAGCGGCGGTAGACCCACCAACTCAATCCCAGGGCGGAGACCCAAGCCACCGCGAATGCCAGCAATACCTGATGCCGCTGCATAGTTCCCCTTACCGCCAATTCCAGATTCCGAATTCCAGATTCCGAAGCAACATCATCCAATCGGCGTGCGGCTGGCGAATAGAAACACCAGCGTGCCGGTGGCGATCACCGCGCCATACGGCAAACGCAGCGCGCCCGGTGCCTGGCGATTGCTGCGTTGCTGAATGCCGCTCCAGTTGAGTCGCGCGAAACTTCCTGGCAGTTCGGCGAGCAGGCCCGTGGTGCGCGCCAAAGTCTGTCCGATACGTCCACGCGCGGCGGCCATTGCCAGCGCGGCAATTCCGCCGAACAGGCCAGTCAGCACGAAGATCACCAACAACGCCTGCGGCCCGGAGATCGCGCCCACCGCGGCGAGCAGCTTCACATCGCCGCCGCCCATGCCGCCGGTTAAGTAGATGGCCATCAGAATTCCCGCGCCGAGCAGAGCGCCCGCCAGCGAAGACGTGAGACCCGCCCAGCCATGAAAGTAAGTATTCAGTATTACGCCCGCGGCAAATCCCGAGGCTGGAATCCAGTTCGGGATGCGGCGCGACTTTAGATCCGTGAAGGCGGCGGACACCACCAGCACGGCGAGAAAAAGTTGCAGGATAGACGGCATGACGGCTGGCATGCTCATCCCTTCCTTTCAAACACGGCAGCGACGGAATCGGCGTAAACGGGACGCCAATCCGGATGCAGGCGCAGTGCGCTGGCCAGCGCGTGTCCCGGTGGAAGCAGCACTGTATCCACTGCGAACGCGTCCAGCAAACGATCCCAGCCAGGCTGGACTTCAATCACCTGCGCGCAGGTCTCGAGCCAATCCTCGCCATAGAAATCGCTGCGGCCATCAATGAAGACTTTCATCTGGCCGTCGAAGCGATAGATGAGATATCCACCCCAGGAGTCCCGTGCAAACACCCGGTTATTGGTTCCTTGCCGGGCGAGGAATTCAGCGGCACGCACGGGAAACTTCTGAGGATCAAAACCCACCAGTCCCGCGCGCGCCGGCGCCTGTAGCAAGAGGACCATCACCAGGACAGCGAGGCCAGATGCAACCGCGCCGGAGACCTGCTGATCGAGCGCCCACACGCGCCGCGAATAGCTCAACGCCCGCTCCAGCCGCGGCAGCGTTTCCAGATGTCGGCTGATGGCCGCGACAAAAATGGGGGCCATCAGGATCGCGTAGGTGGGCAGATGCCGCGCCGAATAAAGCGACATGTGCAGCAGAGCCAGCGAGAGCAAACCCGGCCCATAGGCCCCTTCGCGGAACAACACCACGGTTCCGACGGCGGCCAGCAGCAGGAAGAGTTCGACGTAGATGGCGCCGGGTGAGTGAAAGCTGAAGCTGCGGAACTCCGAGATGCGGTCCATCAGATAGGTGTTCTGGAGATAAGCGAAGATGTGCTCATGCACGCGCCAGCCGTATGGATTGATGAACGAAGCGAGCAGCGAGGCCAGGGATGCCAGCGCAAACCGCCGACCGGCCACACGGCCAACTTCACCACGCAGCCACTCGCCGACGGCATAGATCAGCAAGAGGGCTGTGCCCAGCAGAAAGCTGCCGTGCAGATTGGCCCACAGGCAGGACAGCAGTGGAAGCAGATACAACGATCGCGCGGGAGCAAGCCCCCGGCGATGCCGCTCGGCGATGGCGATGAAGGAGAGCCCGATCATCCAGGAGAAAAGATGCGGTCGCGCCAGCCAGTGAATCGTCGTGGTGCCCAGCAGTGGGAGTAGCGCCGCGGTGGCAAGAAACAAATTGCCCCCCAGCGAAAGCGCCAGCCGCCACGCGCCCCAGCCGATTAGTGCGATGATCAGCGCGCTCAACAGGGCCACGCCCGCCGGGCCGGCGGCCAGATGCGCGCCGCCCAGGATGATGTCGGCCAGCCACTCCCAGGCAAACCATTCACGCCCGGCATGAGTGTAAGAGAAGGCATCGGTGGTGGGCACAGCACTATTACGAATGATGGCTTCACCATTGCGGACGTGCCAGCCAGTGTCGCTATCGCGGAACAGGGTGCGCGTCCCGGCGGAGAGGAACAGCACGTTGAACAGGGTTACCGCGAAGATCACTGACCCGAGGCTCGGCAGCACGATGCTCAACAGCCAGGGAACGGCGGTTGCAGTCGCGCGCGCGCGGCTAGGAATGGCGACGGTGGTGGTTACTGCTTGTGTATACCCGCTCATGTTTCAATCCACGTTCCCGCAAGGGGAGAGCTGATGACTCGCCTGCGCTCGCTCGATCGCTTGATCCAGCGTTAGATTGCACCGAGCGCGACGGTGATGCTTTCGTAGACAGTGTTGATGGCTGTGGCGATGCCGCGCAGCGTGGCGATCAGCGCCAGCGCCACCGCAGCAACGATGAGCGCGTACTCCACCAGGTCCTGTCCTTCGGTATCTTTCCAAAAACGCTTCAGGAACATTTTCATGATTCGCTCTCCTTAATTATTAATACAGCAGCCCGCCCAACCTACCGAGGTATTTCCGCCGCCAGTCCTGCTCCACTATTCTCGATCGGCGGGGTGATGGAAGCGCTGGGGGTGGAACGATCTGCGCTCCGCATCATCTCTTCCATACTCCTATTACTCAACTCCGCCTGCCCCGCCTTACTGGCGTTTCCAGAGGTCTTCCAGCGGTCCTGCATTAAACTTTGCACCAGGCGAAAATTTTCGAGCGCGGGGGCGAATCCGCGGCGATGCAACAGCGACTGCACCAGATGCTCGCGGCTGGATTCCAGATGACCCGCCCGCAGCAGCGCCGCCGCAAAATTGTTGTGCGCCACCGCCAAGTCCGCGCTCGCGACGCGGAACTGCTCCCAAGCTTCATCCAGGGCGCCGCGCCTGGTCAGCAGCACGCCGAGGTTGTTGCGGGCGGTGAGCGAACCGGGGTTCTCGATCAACGCTTCGCGGAACTGGGTCTCGGCCTGATCGAGCTGCCCTTGCAGCAAAAGGTTATGGCCAAGATTATTATGCGCCGCCGCCAACACAATTTCGCTGCCGCCGACCTTGCCGCTGGCCATGCGAATTGCGGCACGATAGGCGTTCTCAGCGGACTTCCGATCGTCCGTATCATCGTACAGCAATCCCAGTTGAAGTTCGAGGCTTGGCGATGGAAAATCTGCGGCCAGCTTTCCCACCGTGGCGAGCGCTTCCCCGGACCGGCGCGCTTGCCGCGCTGTTCTTGCGATACCCAACGCGATGCTGCGCAGCGCCGGTTCGCCGAGTGGCTTACCTTCTAACTCGCGCCCCACAAGTAAGGTGGTCTGATATTGCTCGAAGGCTTCGCTGTGCAATCCATAGCCCTCATATAGTCGCGACAATTCCAGACCTGCATTTAGGTTTCCGGGCAGATTGCTCGGATCAGTTTTCAGCCTGGCCTGCAAAGTCTGGATACGCTGATCATCGCGCAGCGGATCGAACGCGCCGGTCGCCTGGATGCGCAGGGCCTCACGGACGGCGTTCTTCTTAGGCCCCGGACGGGGCACCGGTTGTGGCAAATGAGCAGATAAGACTGCTGAGTTTGGCGGAGAGGCCGATGGGGATTTTCCTGCCGCTTGAGGAGAATTGCGCGATGACCGAAAGACACCCAGCAAACGGGAAGGCGCTAGCCTGGAGCTGCATCCAGTAGTTGTCAAAAGAATGAGCATGAAGGAAAGAAGAACCAAGTGTTTTGGCAAGGGCACTGGCCCCACGTGTTGAGGCTGACTGGGAATGATGCCACTGATCGGTGCGCCCCCGCATCTACTAATTGGTGCGCCTGCGCATCTAAGGATATGCAATCTATCACCCTCTCCACACCACTCAACACTGCCGGACAAACCCAACAAACATCTAATGTTAAAGTTTAACAAACTCTCTCATCTCCAACTCATCACCTACTCGCGTACCAGCTTTCAGCAACGCCCCCGATTCCAGTTCCAGTACGCTATACGCGCCCCAAACGAATCGCGTGATCCGGTTCGGCTGTAGGCGATGATAGACGCGCTTCACCCGGCGCTGGCGGTCCAGGAACGCGGCGTCTATGGGGAACCTCATCCCGAAAGTGTGGATGGCCTGCGTCGGTACAATCCACAGGCCCTCCCCTGCTTCCAGATGGTCTCTGCCCAGCAACCCCTTGCGACGTGGCCCGGGCATGTCAGCCAAACTGACTCGTTCGGCCAAGAGCGTAGATTGTGTACGGTTCCACACCGCCAAAAATGGCTTTTCGGACACTGTCCTGCCTGATGCCGCGCACTGCGAAGTTGACGGCGGATTGTAACCAATCCAAACAAGTTATGTAAATAGCTAAAACGGAGAATTAAGTAAGAACCCGCCGACAAGGACAAATGTTGCGGAGCTGAACACAATACTTTCGTCTGCGCGAAACTATTGCCCGGCAACCGGGTTTAAAGTCATAGTTGAAAAAGCGGAGGCGCTTCCGCTAGTCTATTAGCTCGACTGCTGCTGGCGTTCAGACAATAAGTGGCATTGGAACCGGAGCGAATCCGCTTTAATTCAGGTCATTCGGATAGTTGGGTGGTGCGTATTCTCGATATATCAAGGAATCCATCAGCAAAATCTCGGGCACGAAAAGCTCCGGGCGGAGCTCGCGTGCTGCGGGCAATGAAATCAATGGTGGGTTGTAGATTGGCCAACGTGATGATGCTCACGTTGCTTCTGGCCACCACCACTTCCCCGTTCGCCCGCGCGGCTAATATTGGCACGGTCGTCCCCGTTGTCGGCCAAGTGCAGGATATCGTGTACGATGAAGCGCGACGGCAGGTGTATCTGGCCAACTCCACCAATAATCAGGTGGAGATATATTCTGTCGATCTGAATGCCATCATCGCAAGCGTCCCCACGGGAACTCAACCGACCAGCCTGGCGCTGGCGCCCAATGGCTCCGTCCTCTATGTTGGCAATGCGGGATCGCAGTCGCTGACGGTGATCAACCTGACCTCGCGGCAGGCCGAGCGCGAGATCGCCGTGGGCGCGCGTCCCGACGCCATCGCCACCGGTTACGACGGAAAAGTCGTCATACTGGGCACCGCCGGCTTGATGCGCTATGAGCCAGCCAGTGGCCAGATATTGCGGCTGCCCATCTCCCCGCCACCCACGCAGCCGGCGGGACTCCCCATCATCAACCCCGCGCCGGCGCTGGCCAATTTCTTCGCGGGACTCATCGCCACGCCGTCCGGCAACTTGATGATCGGCCTGTCCACCAACCGGATATTCGTATATGAAGTGGCCTCCGGCGCCGTGTTGCGCAGCCGCAATGTCACCGGCCTGCGCAATATCCTCTCCATCTCGCCGGATGGCACGCGCTTCATGGCCGGGCCCTTTCTATTCGACACCGAAACGCTGGCCATCCTAGGCCGCGCCGGAACGCCGGCCGCCGCACTGACAGGCGGCAGCGCCTTCTCCGCCGATGGCAACTCGGTGTACGGCACGTTCTCCACACAGCCGGCCATCAACGCGCTGAATACCAACAATCCCCAGAACGCCGGCGGAGCCACCATTCCCGGCGGAGGCCGTCCGACCATCACCACGCTCGGGGTGCTGCAGGTGATGCGCGCCTCCAGCCTGACGCCCATCATGGGGCTGCGGCTGACCGAGGCCATTAATCCCAAAATTGTCGCCTCACCCGACGGGCGCTTTCTGTTCGCCGTCTCCACCTCGGGTATGACCGTCATCCCCGTGGGCCAGTTGCCCCTCCTGCCGGTCCTTCAGGTGGACACCCCCAATGTGGTGCTCTCGGTGGACATCTGCAACCGCGGCGTGGCCATTGCCGACATTCGCATCAGCAACGCGGGCGCCGGACGGATGACCTTCTCCGCCGTGCTCAACAACGCGAACGCCCCGGTGATTCTGAATCTGCGCTCCGGCGTGGCGCCTTCGACGCTCCAGATTTCATACAATCCACGCGCCGTGCTCACGCGCGGGACGCAGCAATATTCGCTGGTGCTGGTTTCTCCCGAGGCAGTGAATATCGAGCCCGCCATTTTGATCAACCTGAATTTCCGCGACGTGGACCAGCGCGGCTCGATCATTCCGCTGGCCGGATTCGGCGTGGACCTGCTCGTGGACGAGCTGCGACAGCGCATTTACATTGCCAATTACATGCAGGATCAGGTCGAGGTCTACTCACTGCGCGAGCGCCGCTTCCTGCCGCCGGTGCGCGTCGGCAACCGGCCCATCTCCATGGCCATGGTGAATCCCTTCACGCTGGTGGTGGCCAACGCTGGCTCGGAGGCCATCTCAGTGATCGATCTGGAGACGCTGCAAGAGCGGCGGCAAATTCAGATGGCCCCCGTGCCTCTGAACGCCAACCCGATTTTCCCGCGCTCGATTGCCGCCTCCAGCAACGTGGTCTTATTCACTGTGATTCCCCTGCCTGCCACGCCTGGAACCGCACCCGCCGCGGGATCGGTGTGGCAGTTGAGTCTGGCCACTGGCACCAGCTATCCCCGGCTGAATCTCGGCGGGACCACGGTGAATACCATCAATGGCCGCAACGTCCTGGTCGCACCCACCAACGGCAACGCCATCGTGCTGGCCGAGGGCAACGGCACCGTGCGCTTGTTTGATCCGGTGTCGGACACCTTCGCCATCACTCGCACCGCGGCCTTCACCGCATTCCGTGGATCGGTCTCAGCCACCGCCGATGGCAACTTCTACATCATGGACGACACCGTGCTGAACTCCGTACTGGCCTTCCGTGGATCGCTCGCGCCCGCGGCCCCCATCGGCTTGCCGGGTGGTGGCGGCCAACAGGCTGCTCAGTTAGTTACCTTTGGGGCCGCCGCCGTCGGCAACAATGCGATTCGCGTCACGGCAGCCAACGCGACCGTTCCGGTGCAGACGCTCCAGCGCTTCAATCTGACTACCGTGCAAGCCGATCAGCAGTTGCGCCTGCCGGAGTCGGTCTCCGACATCAGCCCGGCGGTTGCGGGCGCGGCGGCCGCCACACGCCTCTGGCCTCCTCTGCCCACGTCATTGGAGATCGGCGTGCGCGGCCAAACCCATTTGATTCCGCGTGGGCTGGCATTTGATTCCAGCAACACTGGATACTTGCTTACCTTATCCGGCCTGAGCGTCATCGCACTCAACGAGAGTCTCGGTCGCGCGCCCAACTTCACCGCCAATGCCGTGGTCAACGCGGCCAGCTTCGCCGGACCCACGGCACCGGGCTCGCTGATCAGCATCTTCGGCACGGACCTGGCCTTACCGGGACAAGCCAGCAGCCTTCCGCTGCCCACCAACCTGGGCGAGGTCTGCGTTACCGCCAATGAAATCGCGCTGCCGCTGCTGGCGACTTCGCCTACGCAGATCAATGCCCAGCTTCCGCCCGAGCTGGCCACCGGCCGGATCACGCTCGCCGTCCGCTCACCCAGCCGGGGCGTCATGAGTACGGGCGCGCAGATTACCGTGAATGCCGCCGCGCCCGGCATATTTACCATTGACCAGGAGGGCCGTCGCACCGCCGCGCTGTTCCACGCCGACTCGTTCCGCCTGGTGTCGCGTGCCGATCCGGCAACCCGCGATGAGGACTTGGTCCTGTACGCCACGGGGTTGGGAGCCACCACGCCGAGCGTCGTCGGAGGACAAGCGGCACGCTCCTCGCCGCTCTCCCTGGTTACGCAGCCGGTCCGCGTTACCATTGGTGGTCGTGAGCAGATTGTCTTCTTTGCGGGACTGGCACCGGATTTCGTGGGCCTCTATCAGATCAACATCCGCGTACCGGGCGACCGCGCACGAGGCGACGATCTTCCCGTGGTCATCACCGTCGGCGCCGCCAGCAGCACCACCGCGGCTGCGCCTCTGACGTCCATCGACTAAGACCCACTTCGAACGCCATCGACTCCAAGGATGCCGAGCAAACCTCATTGATGATGGCCTGCAACAGACCGGAAGGAATACCACGAGCGATTCTCTCGCTGCTCGCCGCCGGCGGGCGGCGGAGCTCTCCGCGCAATTCTCGCTTGATGATTTCACCTCTGCGCTGGGTTCTCCTCATCCTGTGTTTCGGCCTGTGTTTCGGCTTGGCCGTTGTTGCGCCGCTCCGTGCGCAACTTTCCAGCAGTAGCTGGTCCAGCATCGGCGGTGCCGTTGTTCCTTCCCGCGTTACCGCCATCGACGCGGACCCGCGCTCCGGTAACACGGTGGTAATAGCCACGCCCGCCGGCGGAATTTGGAAGTCGGAAGACGAAGGAATCAATTGGACTCCACTCACTGAAACTACTGCCACGCTGCAATTCTGCTCGCTGGCTCGCGATCCCTCCCAGCCGGATTTCCTCTACGCGGGAACCGGCGATGACCTTGAGCCTCATCCAGGTCAAGGCGTCATGCGCTCCAGCAACGGCGGCTTCACTTGGACCAGGAGCCTGCCTTTCAGCAATCGCCCCGTCTGCGCCCTGGCCGTCGACCCCACCGACGGTCGCCGCATCGCCGCCGGCTCGGAAGATGGGTTGTACATCTCCGTGGACTCGGGAACAAACTGGAAGCGCGTGCGCAGCACCGCGACAACAGCAGTCGCCTTCGACGCACAAGGCCGTATCTTTACCGGCCTGCCTGTCGCAACTTCGCGCACCGGAATACTCGCCGTATCGACCAATGGCGGAGATACGTTTACAGATATTGCCCTTCCCACTGTTGCCGGCGAGACCACTTCGCGCACCACTTTTGTCAGTGTGCTGGTGCACGGTTCGGCGGTGTATCTGGCGGTGGCTTATGTACCCTCTGACGGCAGCGGCCCCACCATCGATGTCTATCGTTCCGCTGACGGCGGAACCACGTGGAATGTGACCGTCGGCATTGCGGCGGCGTCTCCGCCGATGCGATTGCTATCGGACGCCGCGGGAGCTCGGTTGTACCTGACGGGCAGCACCAGACTAATGGTCTCGGCAAATCGTGGCGAAACATGGAGCACGATCAGCTCCATCAAGCAGCGCATCCATGCCGCAACATTCGCTGCAAACACCTTGTGGCTGGCCGGCGACCTCGGACTCGAAAGATTCACAGCGCAACCCGGTGGACCTTCGCTGGCCAACCTCAGCCCACCCATCGCGCAGTTCGTGGACCTGACCGCAACATCCATCAACGATGTTTTCGCCGCCAGCCCTACAGGATTGTTCGCCTATAACGGAACGAATTCGCTATGGAGCACTCTGAGTTCAACGGATGTATTCAGTGGCGTCGCGGCGGGCAACGTATCCGCCTCAGGGCAACGAACGATCCTGGCCAATGGGCTTTCGGCATTTCACCGCTCCACCGACGGAGGCGCCGTCTTTTCTTCCACCACGGCCATTCCCGCTGCGGAGTCGCGCGCGCCCAATCCACCGCTGCTGGCTGATCCCGGCAGCCTCGCCAATGTTTATGTCGCCGGACAACTGCTCTATCGCTCGACCGATCAAGGCACAACGTTTTCGGCATTTGGGACAATTGATCCGGACCGCACCCGCGTGGTAACGGCGCTGGCCGCGGCTCCCTTGGCGCGCCGCTTCATGTATGCGGCCACCGCCTGCATCCCTCCATTGGCCGGCGCGGCCGGTTGTCCGACGATTTCTTATATCTGGCGCTCCACCAACTCCGGCCAAACCTGGACGCAGGGCGCGCCGGTTACGGGATGGGTGCATCAACTCGCCGTTGATCCGCGACAAACCGCCACGGTATACGCCACGATTGGAGACCCGCCCTTTTCCGCCGCCGGTTCTCGTGGGGAGGCTGGTGATGTGCTGCGTTCCACGGACAACGCTTTATCATGGCTCTCTCTGCGTTCGAATCTTCCGCGCGGCACGCTGCGTAGCATCGCGATTGACGCACTTTCCCTACCCGCCGGTAACCTGCCCGCGCAGACGATTTACGTGGGTGGCGACAACGGCGGCTACGCCACCTACAACGGCGGAACGCAATGGATCGCCATTAACACAGGCCTGCCGCGCAGCCCGGTAACCATTCTGCGGCAAGCCGGCGCCGATGCCATCATCGCGGGAACCAAGGGCCGGGGCGCATTTCAGACGCGCGTGCTGGGCGTAACCGCCAGCGTGATTATCACTCCACTCGAACTGAGCGCCTCGATTACGCCGGGTGATTCCGCCACCCTCTCCCTCACGCTGACGAATGTTCTGGCCACGCGGGCGAACTGGTCGCTGGCGGTATCAATCCCGAGTGGGGAATCGTGGCTGTCCGTCTCGGAGTCCGGCGGCACCTTAGACCCGCGCGCTTCGGCCCAGGTAACCGTGCGGGTCAATTCCACCAACCTCGCGCCGGGATCCTACTTCGGCCGCCTCGTGCTCACCAGCGGCTCCCTCGGCGGTGCCACGACTTCTCAATCCATTCCCCTGGACATACGCATCGAAGCCACGCTGCTGCGACTCTCCGCGGTCACCGGCAACAGCGCCAGCGGTGGAGTGAACACCTCAGTGCCGCCATTTGTAGTCTCGTTGTTGAATGAGGATGGAATACCCGCGAGCGGCGAGTCCATCAGCTTTGCGATCACCAGCGGCGGAGGCCTGCTGAACCGGCGCACCAGCATCACCGACGCGGAAGGCATGGCCAGCACTGTTCTGACGCTACCCGCCACGGCGGGCATCACGCAGGTTACCGCCACCTACCGGGATCAGTCCGTGGTCTTCACCGCGCAGGCGGTGCAGATCATTCGGCCGGCGTTGCAGGCGGGCGCGGCGGTGAACGCGGCGACGTATGCGAGCAATGCCTCGTTGGCCTCCGGCGGCATCATCTCCATCTTCGGACTGAACCTCGCTGATGACGAGGCGCGCGCCGCCGTGCTGCCTCTGCCAGTTACACTTCGTGCGACGCGGGCGCTGCTGATCTCCTCCGCCTCTGTGGTGGCCCTGCCGCTATTCTACGTATCGCCGGTGCAGGTCAACGCGGTGCTGCCATTCAATCTGACGCCCGGCGCCTATGGACTCACCATCGAGAACGCCGGCGTGCGGGGCAATGAAATTCAGGTCATCGTCTCCGTCGCCGCTCCGGGCATCTTCACCGTGGATTCATCTGGGCGTGGTACGGGGATCTTCCTGAAGGCCGATGGATCGCTGGTCAGCACGGCCAATGCGGCGGTGCGCGGAAGTGTTGTCTCAATGTATGCCGTGGGCCTGGGTCCCGTGAACCCGGCACTACCCGCGGGCGAACCAGGGCGCACCAGCGAGCCACTCAATCGAACCACGCTGGCGCCGCGCGTCTTCTTTGACAACCTCGAAGCGGAGATCACCTTCAGCGGCATCGCCCCGGGATTCGCCGGCCTCTATCAAGTGAACGCGCGAGTCCCCGCGGGACTGTCACCGGCCAGCAACATTCCGGTCAGCCTCATCATCGGTGGCGTGGCGAGCAACCGCGTGACCGTCCCCGTGCAGTAGGTCCTAACCGCGTCTCGCAAACCTGCATTTTCTTTCGCGGGCGACCCTGCCAAATTTGCCCAAATTCGCGGTCCAGCCCAAAGTGCAAACGTTCACGGTTCTGACCACTCTGCCCAGATTGACAAACTGGGGATTCGGGGTTGGGGATTGGGGGTTCGGGGGGGGGGAACTCAGATCAACTTTCCCGCCGCTTCGCACCCATCTCGCACGTCAAATTATCGAAATCGACCAACCTGACCAAATTCGCGGAGCGCCAACCTGACCACTCTGCCCACAAATCTCAAATTATCCAAATCGTCCAACCTGACAAGATTCGCGGCATCGTCGGAGTTTGCCAGCCTCCCCCAACACCCTACCCCCCGCCTTTCCCGGTTCCGCCCAAAGATTCCGCATTTTCCCATTGACTAACGCCCTACTCCCCTCCGCGCATTCCAATTTCTGTCTCCTGACTTCTGTCTCCTAACTTCTGACTACTGACTCCTGCTTTACCGCACCTTGCTCAACTGCACGCCCAGCCGCTCTTCCATCAATGATTCGAGTTGTGACAGCCGCGCTTTCAGCGCGTCGTTCTCCTGCTTCAACTCCTTCACCGCTTGAATGGTCAGCAGCGGTAGGTCGGAGTAATTTACGCGGAAGAATCCTTTGTCGTCCGTGGATACCAACTCGGGGAATATCTGCTGAACTTCCTGCGCGATCAGCCCGTTCACGCGATTGGCGCCGAATTGGAAATCCGGGAATTCGTCGGCGCGCCACAGATGGCTCACCGGCTGCAAGCGCGCGAAACGGTCCAGCAGCGAATCAAACGGGCGGATGTCTTTCTTCAGTCGCGCGTCGGAGGAGCACACACCCGTCAGCGGCGCGGCGTCGAATCGCTGCAGGCATCCGTTGGTCCCGCTGGTGCCCACGCGAATATCGCCAACAACCTGCAGCTTGGTAGCAGGCGCCAATGCCCCCATACCGACTTTGCCCGTGTTGGTAATCACGAAGGGATAGTCATTGGCATCGCTGGAGATGCTGAATCCTCCCGCTGGCGTGTTGTTTCCCGTCGCTCCCGCGCGCAGGTACCAGAAATCCCCTCCCGGCGAGCCATTGATGACTTCCAGCGCCGCGCCTACGCCGTCCGCGGTTGCATCCGCACCAGAAAGGCGAATTCGTCCTCCCTGGCCAAGCCCTCCCACTGTGAGGTATCCAGATGAGTTCACCACCAGCGCGGTTGTGCCCGCGGAGTTGTCCAGTCGCAAAATCGCGGGGAAGTTTGTGGCCGTCGAACCAGCGGCGGCGGCGACCCAATTTGCAGCAGCCGTCAGAGAAGTATCCGATGCGATGGCGGTAACAGTGCGCGTTTCCTGGGGCACTGTGGCGTCCACTCGGATCCGATCTCCCTCGGCAAAATCGGTCAGAAACTTTGTGCCAACGCCGGTCACCGTGGGCGAGCCCACATTGACCGTGACTGTGCCTGGGGAAAGAAACGAGGCATTGGCTGCCACAGTGAGTTTGGCCAGATTGCCCGAAGTCCAGATGCCGAAGTTCTTCCGGGTTCTCTCCAGCGTGAGGTCGTTGGTTGAGGCTGCGCCATTGGCGGATTGCAGGAAAAACTTGTTCGCAAGCCCGTCGTGGACCAATCGGAATCCCTCGGCATTAGTTCCAAAGCTATTTGTGTCCTCGACCAGAGTCACGATGCTCGCAAATGGAAAGTTGCTGGCTGCGGGGTTCGACATACGAAGAAGGTTTCCACCATCTATAGTGGAGTGCATGTGAAACCTTGCTGTCGGCACCGCCGTGCCGATGCCAACTCGGTTGTTCACGCGTCCACGGAAAGCGTATCCGTATCCACCGCCAGTCCTCCGGCAATGGCCACCGCAGTCCCGTTATCGGTGATTTGTGAATTGCCCACGGTAGTCGCCGCGGTGAACTTCGGAATCGAGTTGATGGTCCCCGTGCCGCCTAGGCCACCGCCGCCGGGCAGGTTAGTCAGCAGTGAGCCGTCGCCGATGAACTTGCCGCCGCCACTCACTTCCAACTTACTCGTGGGCGCGGCTGTTCCTATTCCTACGTTACCTACTCAGTCGACGGTCATTCGCTCCTGGCCCGCTGTCGAGTCGATCAGCCGCCAGCGTCCGTTCAGTGTTGACGCCGTATCGCCGGTTTGGAATAGCCAACTCCGCCCGCCTGCGCCCGTCGATTTGAAGTCGATCTGCGCGTCGCCGCCGTTGGCTTCCACCGTCAGCTTCGCTTGTCCCGGCGCCTTCACGTGCAGCGCTGAGGCCGGTGTCTCCACGCCGAAGCCCGCCTTGCCCGTCGCGTCGATTACGAAGCGCGTCTGGCCCGCCGTCGAGTCAATCAATCGCCACAGCCCGTTCAGTCCTGAACTGGTATAGCCGGTCTGGAACAGCCAGGTGCGCCCGCCCGCGCCGGTAGCCGCAAAGTTGATTTGCGCGTCGCCGCTGGTGGCCTCCACGCGCAGCGCCGCCTGGCCCGGCGCGGCCACGTGCAGCGCCGACAATGGTGTCGCCACGCCGAAGCCCGCCTTGCCCGTCGCGTCGATCACGAAGCGCGTCTGGCCCGCCGTCGAGTCAATCAATCGCCACAACCCGTTCAGTCCTGAACTGGTGTCGCCGGTCTGGAACAGCCACGATCTGCCGCCCGCGCCCGACGAGCTAAAATCAATTTGCGCGTCGCCGGTGGTCGCCTCGACGGTCAGCTTGGCCTGCCCCGGCGCCGCCACGTGCAGCAGCGACGTGGGAAATATTCCCACCCCGATTCGTCCGTTGGCCGTGTCTTCGCGGATCACGGAGTCGGTCAGCGCGCCGGTCCCGTTGAGAAACTTGGCGATGAAGTCGGTGGTGGTGGCCGAGGCGGTCGGCAGTGAGTCGCCGGCCGAGGCGCTGGCCGAGGCGCTGGCCCTATCACCGACCAGGCCACCCGCCTGACTCACTCGCCTGGATAGCGCATCCACGCTCAGCGCATAGGCCGACGCCGGTAGCCACCCGAGTGTCTCCGCGTCACCCGCCTTCAGCGCGTACGGCACACTTACCAGTAACACCAGCGGCTGAGTGACTGACTAGCCTTCAGCGGAGTAACTAACTTCCAGCCAGAGCGCCGCGCCGCTTGAGAAGATACTCTGCGGTATCCCGCCACTGGTCTCCGCGCCTAGTAACACCGAGTAACTCCCTGCGTCGCTCACACTGACATTCTGCGTCTCGATCCACAGCGCCGTCCCGCCCGTCTGCTCGGCGAACAGCGCGAAAGTGACACCGCGCGCTCATGCCTTTACCTCCGTGTCCTCTGCGGTTAAGACGTTTCCGCTGAATTGAATCTGCCCCGGCACAACTTGATTCGCCGCAGGCGAGTCTTCGGCGGCAAGAATCGCGGATGGACCAGCCAGCAACAGGACAATTAGAGTAAGTGCTAATTCCAGGAAGTGAATCGTAGGTAGAAGATGTTTCTTCACAGTGGGCCTCCAAGGTTATTTGGCCGATCCGGCCATGGTCCCGGCCTAAATCGAAAAACAATTTATTAGGCTGAGTTGCGACTATCCTACTATAGCGGGACCGGGATGGAACTATCTTTTTTTTGCGGAGATCCAGCTAGTACTAGCGCACGCATAGGACTACGTGATGGCATCGCAACTGGACTGCCTGGCAGCGCCACGGAAGCCCAACGGGACCGCTTTCACCTTCTGTCGCGTCATGGTAGAGTGAAGGTTCAGCAGACTGGGTAGCACTCCATCGCTCGACATCAACAGAGACGCGAAGAGGGAAGCGCACGGATGAGCACACGACCCACAATTCCCACGAAGACTCTGCCAGTTCCCCGCTCGGCGGCGGCGGGTCGCTCCGCGGCGAGCGGCGTTCAACAGGAGCGCTACATCGCGTTGCGCTCCAAGGTGCATCAAAAACTTCTGGCTGTTTTGAACATGGACGCAATGAAGGCGGTGAATCGCGACCGGCTGCGCAGCGAAGTGCAGCGGGTGGTGGAAGGAATCCTGCGCGAGGACCGTCTGCCGGTTACCATGGCCGAGCGCTACCGCCTGGTCGAGGAAATCCTCGATGAGGTGTTTGGCCTGGGTCCGCTGGAGCCGCTGCTGAAGGACCCCAACATCTCGGACATTCTGGTCAACACGCATAAGCATGTGTTCATCGAGAAGCACGGCAAGCTCATCGAGACCGACATTCGCTTCAAGGATGATCGGCACCTTCTGCACGTCATTGAGAAGATCGTGGCCAGCGTGGGCCGGCGCATCGACGAGAGCGTGCCGTTGGTGGATGCGCGTCTGGCCGATGGCTCGCGCGTGAACGCCATCATCCCGCCGCTGGCCGTGGATGGGCCGTCGCTGTCGATCCGGCGCTTCGGGCGCAAGGTGATCAGCAATGACGACATGCTGCGCAATAAGACCATGTCGCCGGGCATGATGGATTTTCTGCGCGCCTGCGTGGAAGCGCGCATGAATATCGTGGTCTCGGGCGGAACCGGCTCGGGCAAGACGACATTTCTAAATTGCCTCTCGCGGTTCATCCCGGAGAATGAGCGCGTGATCACGATTGAAGACACGGCCGAGTTGCAGTTGCAGGTGGAGAATGCGTTGAGCTTTGAAACGCGCCCTCCCAACATCGAAGGCAAGGGAATGGTCACGCAGCGGCAACTGCTGATGACCGCGCTGCGTATGCGTCCCGACCGCATTCTGCTAGGCGAGGTGCGCGGTGGCGAAGCGCTGGACATGCTGCAAGCAATGGGCACCGGCGTCGAGGGCTCAATGACCACCGTCCACGCCAACACGCCGGCCGACGCGTTCAGCCGCCTGGAGACCATGGTAATGATGGCCAAGCTCGACCTGCCCAGCAAGTTCGTGCGCCAGCAAATGGCGTCTGTAGTTCACATGCTGGTGCAGACCGCGCGCTTCAGCGACGGCACGCGCAAGGTAACCCATATCGCCGAGGTGGACGGGCTGCATGACAACAACTTTGAGGTCAGAATCGTATATGAGTTTCATCGCACCGGCGTCCAACCCGATGGACATGTAAATGGCGTGTTCCGCTGCCACGGAGCTTCCGAGCAGTTCATCGAGCGGCTGCGGCTCGCGGGACAGTCACTCGCTCCGGGCCTGCTGGAACCGCGCGATGAAGTGATCGTATAATCTAGAGTGACTCATTTCCTACAATCAAGGACTTCCATTCTTTGGAGAACTCACTATTGAGTAACCCTGAACAATTGAGTGACTTCGATCTGTATCTGCTGGCCGAAGGCTCTCACTTCCGCAGCTATGAAAAACTCGGCGCGCACCTGTGCGAGTCATCGGTCAAGCCGGGGGGCGGGAGCGGTGTGGCTTTTCGCGTGTGGGCGCCGAACGCCGAAGCGGTCTCCGTGATTGGCGATTTCAACCAATGGACGCCAGGACATGCACCGATGCAGGTGCATCACGGCGCGGGCATATGGGAGTGCTTCGTGGCGGGTGTCGGGCCGGGTGCGCTGTATAAATATCACATCCAATCACGCGTCGATGGCTACAGCGTCGATAAGGCTGACCCAGTTGGGTTTGCAGCGGAAGTGACTCCGCGCACGGCCTCCAAGGTCTGGGATCTCACTCAATATCAATGGCATGACAGTGAGTGGATGGCGGCGCGCGCTCAGTCACTAGCACAGACTCAACCGATGTCCATCTACGAAGTGCATCTCGGGTCGTGGATGCGCGTGCCGGATGAAGGCAACCGCTGGCTGACCTACCGCGAGGCGGCGCACAAACTTGCGGACTATGTGAGTCACCTAGGATTCACTCACATTGAGTTACTACCACTCACTGAGCATCCCTTTGACGGCTCATGGGGCTATCAGACCATTGGATACTTCGCGCCCACGGCGCGCTTCGGCTCGCCGGATGATTTTCGCTACCTGATCGACACGCTGCACCAGCGCGGCATCGGCGTGATTCTGGACTGGGCGCCGGCGCACTTCCCCAGCGACGCGCATGGACTCGGTTATTTCGACGGCACGCATCTCTATGAGCACGCCGACCCGCGGCAGGGCTGGCATCCGGAGTGGAACACCTACGTCTTCAACTTCGGGCGGCGCGAGGTGCGGAATTTTCTGATCAGCAACGCGATGTTTTGGCTGGAGCAGTATCACATTGACGCCCTGCGCGTGGACGCGGTAGCCTCCATGCTCTATCTCGATTACAGCCGCGGCGAGGGAGAGTGGATACCGAATGAGCATGGCGGCCGCGAGAATCTCGAAGCTGTGGGCTTCCTGCGACAACTCAATGAGCAGGTGCACGGCGCGTTTCCCGGCGCGTCGGTGATCGCGGAGGAGTCCACGTCGTGGCCGATGGTCTCGCGACCCACTTACTCGGGCGGCCTCGGCTTCGGCTTCAAATGGAATCTCGGTTGGATGCACGACATGCTGGCCTATATGTCGAAGGACCCGGTGCATCGGCGCTTCCACCAGAATTACATCACCTTCAGCCTACTCTACGCCTTCAGCGAAAACTTCATCCTACCGTTTTCGCATGATGAAGTGGTGCATGGCAAAGGCTCGATGATCGGCAGGATGCCCGGCGACGTGTGGCAGAAATTCGCTAACCTGCGCCTACTCTATGGATATATGTTTGGGCATCCCGGCAAGAAGCTGCTGTTCATGGGCTGCGAGTTCGGCCAGACGCGTGAGTGGAATCACGACTTAAGTCTGGACTGGCATCTGCTGGAACACGCTCCGCATCAGGGCCTGCAACGCTGGGTGCGCGACCTGAACACGTTTTATCGCGGCGCGCCGGAGATGTGGGAGGCCGACTACGACGGATGGGGATTCGAGTGGGTGGACTGCGACGACAGTCAGAACAGCATCGTCAGCTTCCTGCGCCGCGCGCGCAACGGCGGCGGCACGGTGCTGGTGGTCTGCAACTTCACTCCGCTGCCGCGACAGAATTATCGCGTCGGCGTGCCGCTCGGCGGCCGGTGGAAGGAAGAGTTGAACAGCGACGCGTCGATTTACTTCGGCAGCGGCCAGGGCAACTCGGGCGGCGTCATCGCGGAAACGCAATCGCATCACGGCCGACCGTTCTCATTGAATCTGACGCTGCCGCCGCTGGCCACGGTGATCTTTCGTCGCGGGTAGCAAAAAACCCCAGACCCTTTTTCACTTTTGATGGAGTGAAGTTCTCAGCCCCCTAGGGGCGGCAGATAGTAGCCCCGGGCGCAAGCCCGGGGTTTGTGGATGTAAATAGGAACAAGCCCCGGCAGGGGCGAAAGAGATTCCATCCCACTTTCTTTCGCCCCTGCCGGGGCTTGCTCCTTCATCGTACGCGTAACCCACGGCTTGCGCCGTAGGCTACTTTCTTGCGCCCCTGCCGGGGCTTGGCTGGAAGTCAGGAACTCTACTCCAATTTTGATAATGGTCCAATAAATTTCACATGCCCGAAGGGCATGACCGTGAATAGCCGTAGGTGAAACCTACGGATCAGCACCCCCAAAACAAAATACGGCCCCGGAGGGGCCTGACATAGTCCTGCGCGGCGGTCCTGCACAGGTCAACCCCATTCGGGGTTGATGTCGTTTATTTGTACGATTTCCGTAGGTTTCACCTACGGCTATTCACGGTGTTGCCCTTCGGGCAACTTACACAACGAGGTGTTGCCCTACGGGCAACTCGGAATGGAAAAAACAATTTCAGGAAAGGGCACAGGCTACTAGTTGCAGCCGCAACCGCTGCCGCATCCGCCAGAGGGGCCTGCGGGACGCGAGGTTGGACCCGAGGTTCCGCCGGTTTCGCTATAGGATGACGCGCCGCCGGCCTTGGCCGGGGAGGCCACTACGGAGAGTTGCTGCGTGTTGTGCTTGCCGCCGCAGGTGGGGCAGAGGACTTTTTCGCGCGCATTGAAGATGAGTTTTTCGAATGGCTTTTCGCAATCGGCGCAGATGTATTCGTAGATGGGCATGAGTTACTTTCCTCGTAAAAAATAAAATTGTGGCTTACTCAAAACCAAAAGCAAGTCCTTCGCTGCGCTCAGGATGACATCCGAATAAGGCAGAAGACCTACGCGCGTGGCATGACGCCGTGAAAATAATTATCCGATCGCAATGCTGGTTTTATTTTAGCAGAACCGTCATCGCTCGATGTTGGCGTTGCCCCGGTTGGCTCGGTTTACTCTTCGCCTAAAAAAACAAACGGCTCCCAACCCGGGAGCCGCTTGCTTAGCTTGCAATATGAGTAGCGCTGCGAAGCAGATCCACTCATGAACCACACGGACTGACGAACTAATCGCCTGCAACCATTTCGTTCTCCGGCTTGGCGACCGGCTTCTTGGCTGCGGCGGGTTGAATGCTGGTTACCAATGCGGTTTTGGGTGTGGGCTTGGGCATGCCGATCTGCACCAGGTCCACGGCTTCTTCTTTCAGCACGACTTCGCGATAGAGCTTCATCATTTCCGCGTCATGCTTGGCGTCGCGCAACAGCGCCTTCTCGTCGCGCGTGTTCTGCGTGCCTTCCAGCGCGGTGGCCTGCGGTCCGCGGGCGACGTGCTCGGCATTCAGATTGAGCGCATGAGTCGCGTCGGGCAGCGGGACAGCTTTGCCGCCGGCGTAGATGGCGTGCCGACCGTGCTCGTCGTACCACTTGGTCAAGGTCGCGGTCATGTGCATCTTCTCGATGATGTTGCGCCAGCCGATGCCGGTGTTGTACGCGCAGAAAGAAATTTCGCCTTCCTGCGTGGCATACGGAATCACGCACATTTCGGTGCGGCGGAAGTCATAGGTCCACAGGTCCTGGAACCACATTCCGGCGATGAACAGGAAGTTCCACGGGTCTTTGCGGCGCTCTTTGCCGACGCCGTAGCTGGTGCCGGTCAGGCCCAGCGACTTGTCGAATTTCTTGAGGATGTCGGAGAGCTTCAGGCTCTTCGGCGCCTGGAACGGATCGTAGTTGCGCAGCAGCGCCAAGCCCATTTGAAGATTCGAGAGAGTCTTGCCGCGCGCTGTGTCGGTGATCACGCGCATGTCCGCGAACAGTTGCGGGACGTTGAGGAACTGCGGAACCGGTGCCCACTCCTTATTTTGCTTGTTGACCATCACCGCGGTGCCTACGCCGCAGTTGGGATGGCAGGAACAGCTCACCTGTCCCCATTGCTCTTCGGGGCCGTGGATGAGGTCGGCGAGATCGGCGAAGGTGCCCATGGCCGAGAGCGGGAACCAATCGCGGAGCGGCTCGGTCATGCCCGTCTGTTTCTTCACGTCATGCGCCATGTGCGACAGAGTGTAGCGTTGACGCAGGCGGCGCTCATCGGTGATCTCCTCGTCGCGGCCCGTGAAGGACACCGGCTGGAAGGAGATGAAGGCGATGCGGTTGGGATTGTCGAGCGCAAATTGAATGATCGGCCCGACCTGCTCGTTGTTCACGCCGTTGACCAGAGTGGTCACCAGGATGATCTCGATGCCGGCGTCGTGGCAGTTCTGAATGGCCTTGAGCTTCACATCGAACAGATTGCCGATGCGGCGATGATCGTTGGCGGCATTGCCGATGCCGTCGAACTGGAGGTAGACGTAGCGCAAGCCAGACTCATAGGCCTGCTTGGCGTATTCGGGCTTGGTGGCGAACTCGATGCCGTTGGTGGCGGCCTGCACGGAGTTGTATCCGACTTTGCGGGCATAAGCGCAGGCTTCCAGGAAGAAGGGCGAGATGGTCGGCTCGCCGCCGGAGAACTGCACCGACATCTGGCGGCGCGGCTTGATCTTGATGGCGTTGTCGAGCAGCGTCTTCACATCTTCCCAGGCCAGCTCGTGCACGAAGCCGACTTGATTGGCGTCCATGAAGCAGGGATCGCACATCATGTTGCAGCGGTTGGTAAGGTCGATGGTGAGAACGGCGCCGCGGCCATGCTTAATGGTGGAAGTCCCGTGATTGTGCAGGTCCTTGTCGTTGTGCGCCTGAATGTCGCGACCGGGGAATCGGCCTTCAATGTTCTGCAGGAACTGAGGATCGATGGCCAGGATATCTTCAAAGTGGCCGTGCTGCGGGCAGTCCTTCACGATCATGATCTTGCCGTCGCGCTCGAGGATGGTGGCCTTGATCTCGCCGACCTTCTCATTGAGAAGCGTCGAGAGTTCCTGCTCGCCGTCCAGAATGCGCGCACGCGCTTCGCGCACGCAGGTAGGACAAAGCGAGTCGGTCTGGCGCGGCCAGCCCAGCGTCGGCTTGGTCTTCTGATACGACTTGAGTAGCGGCTTGTCCGACCACTTCGGAATGAAGGTGTCGTTTGGTTTGTACTTATTGAAAAACTGGATGGTGTTCCATGCCGCGCTGGCGGCCAGGGTAAGACCTTTGTCAAAATATTTTGCCGGCTTATGCATTGATGGTTGCCTCTCTGAAAATCGACTTTTCCGGGAACAGTCCGGAGCAAACTTTTACAACGCGCCGTTTCCAAATCTGGCAACGCCGGGGTCAGGCCCGGATGCGCGTCTACTAAAAATACACATCTACTGTGATCGCTGTATTATAGGATGCGTATGGGTAAGGAACTTAACACAAAAATGGCGAACGGCGATTATTGAGAGTTGAATGGGGATTTATCTGGGCTGAATGGGGATGCGAAGAAGTTCCCCTGGAGTGAATTAAACGGTTGATTCGATGACCTGTTAGCACCGGATCAGAGCCCCGACCGCCAGGGAGGGGGCGCGCCTGCCGAATATTACACCGAATATCACACCGAATAATACAGGCCGTTGAACGTGCCCCCTCCCTGGCGATCGGGGCTCTGATTCACAACTTCTGATACACCACCTATGGAAACTGAAATCCGCGCAATCATATTGGACGCCGCTCACCGGGCCGGGTTTGACCTGGCAGGGATTGCTCCGGTTGACCTCGAGGGCAAGCATGTTGAGGGGTGGCGCGAGTGGATCGATCATGGCCGGCACGGCGAGATGCGCTACATGGAGCGCAGCGAGCGCGCCGACTTGCGCAGACTGCTGCCGTCGGTGAAGTCGGTCATCTGCCTCGGCCTGAATTATTATCCGGCGGGAAGCCCGGAAGACTCCCCGGTCGCCGGAAAAGAAAAACCGCCGGGCGGAATTTCCGTTTACGCGCAGGGCCGCGACTATCATCTAGTAATGACGGAGCGGATGGAAGCGCTACTGGCGGACATGCGTGCCAGCCTTCCCTTCCCGTTTGAAGCCAAATCGTACGTTGATACCGGGCCGATACTGGAGCGCGCCTACGCCGAGACCGCCGGGCTGGGCTGGATCGGGAAGAACACCTGCCTGATTAATCAGCAGGTCGGTTCGTGGTTTTTTCTCGGCGAAATACTAACGAGTCTGGAGATTCCTCCCGACACGCCGCCGCTGGATCGTTGCGGGACCTGCACGGCGTGTCTCGATGCCTGTCCCACCGGCGCGTTCGTGGCGCCTTATCAACTCGATGCGCGCCTGTGCATCTCCTATCTGACAATTGAGCTGCGCGGGTCGATACCCGAGCCGATGCGGGAGCAGATCGACCAGCACGTGTTCGGCTGCGACATCTGCCAGGACGTCTGTCCGTGGAATCGCCGTGCCGCCGCCAGCACCGTGGCGGAATTTCTACCACTTCCAATTTTCACCGATGAATCGGAGGGCTTGCTACAGAAACTGGCGCGTCTCGGACCGGAGGAGTTCCGCGGCCACTTCGCATCAAGCCCCATCAAGCGGTCGAAGCATCAGGGATTTTTGCGCAACGTCGCGGTCGCATTGGGAAATCTCGGGGGAAATTCTGGCGACACCGATTCCCTGCCCGTGCTGAACAGTCTGCGTTCGAACGCCGACCCGGTGATCGCCGAGCACGCTGAGTGGGCCATCCAGAAAATCGAACGGAGGGCGCAAGCTGACGTTGATTAGACCAACTTTCCAGTTGGTGTCGCCGCGCCGCGCGAATTGAGCCGCGACCGAGAGGGAGCGGTACCCAACAGTCAACAAATTCCCAAGAGACAGAAAAAGGCCTGCTCATGACGAGCAGGCCTTTTCAATTTGACCACCTCAACTATTGAATGTTGATGGGTACCGCTGGTCCCTTAATTCCCGCCAAGGTCAACTGAACTGTCGCGGTGCCTCTAGCCGCATCTGCGGGAACACGGAAATCCACCTGGTAACCGTCCACCGAGCCGGGGAAGGCAACGGCGGACAGCACCTGTGCATTTCTCCCATTTACGAGAACGCCCACACGCGACCGAGTTGCCTGCAACGGACTCGCAGGGAATGGTGTGCCATCGCGAACCCCGGGAGTCGTGGGGCCAAGGCTGGTAGCAAAGATCGACAGGAGTTCGCCTGCGACTGCCGGTTTGGTCGCGCTGACCAGTGAGAAGTCGTTGGAGTGTGTAACGGCCGGGCCATTGGGAGTAGCCGCCACGGCGGGAGTGGCTCTCTGTTTGAGCGGGAATATCCACTTGCTGCGAAGCCCTGAGTCATCGCCAATACCGACGATGAAAGAATCTCCTGTATCCGCAAAATCGCCGCTTCCCCCGGTGACAAGAATGGAGTTATTAAAATTGGTGGCAAGCACCGCACCCAACGGACCTGTATAGGCAGCCCGACTGGCAGCGGTAGTTCCTCCGTTAAGCCGAAAAAATAAGTTATTGTACTGATTGGCAACCCCTAGATTAGTGGAAGTAGCGGCAATCGCCTGTCTCTGGTTTTGCGCTGTGCCGATGGAGAGATTTACATCTGGACATTGAGTCATGTCAGTAACATTGGCGGGGAGAGTTCCTTCCGGATAGAGGAGACCCGCGGTAGTGGCAAGCCTATCTCCAGTGGCAGTTGCTGAAGTTCCCATGGAAGCGCCCAGGGCATCTAGCCTGGGCAATACAAAACACACATCCACACTGAACCACTGGAAGTTGGGATCAAGGGCAGGTAACTGAGCCTGCGCCTTGGTTGGGGCGAGCAGCACAGCTGCCGTTCCGAGCAATGACCACATCACACTCAGTAGCACGATCTTTTTCGCTTTCATGGTGTTCTCCTTAGATTTTTTTGTATGCAGTGCAGGAGGGCGGCAAGATATCCGCCCTTCATCTTGTGAGAAGTTGCAGTGCCATTTACTGCACACTGATGGTTACCGCCGGGCCGGGTATCCAGGCCACGCTTACCTGAACCGTGGAGGCACCTCTGGTAGTGTCTGTGGGTACGCGGAAGTTCACCTGGTAGCCCTCGATGGAGCCGGGGTAACCGACGGCGGACAGCACCTCCGCCGGTCTGCCATTCACAGTTGACCTGCCCGGCGATTTCGATACCAGCCGAAGTGAGAGAGAATCTCATGAGGGAGGTATTTGAATATGCCGATGCAGAGGTACAAACCAGAGCAGATCGTAACGGTGTTGCGGCAGGTTGAAGTGGCGGTGGCCAGCGGGAAGA
>SHUM01000008.1 GCA_009691245.1 Acidobacteriota bacterium
TGTCTTCCCGCTGGCCACCGCCACTTAAACCTGCCGCAACACCGTTACGATCTGCTCTGGTTTGTACCTCTGCATCGGCATATTCAAATACCTCCCTCATGAGATTCTCTCTCACTTCGGCTGGTATCGAAATCGCCGGGCAGGTCAGTATGGCCCTTCGGGCCATTGCGCGCCAACGTCATCGATCAGTACTGAAGTCGAACACCATTGTCGGGAGGATGCCGGCGCTACGTTGACCCACCTCTCCACGTCTGGGACAATGTGGTTGGTCGATCAATATGCCAAGGGCGCTAAGAACAGACGACGAATACGATGTGATTGTGGTGGGGGCGGGGCACGCGGGGTGCGAGGCCGCCATGGCCTCTGCGCGCATGGGCTTGCGCACGGCGCTGTGTACCATGAACCTTGATCTGATCGCGCAGATGTCCTGCAATCCGGCTGTGGGTGGCATTGCCAAGGGGCACCTCGTCCGCGAGATTGATGCGCTGGGCGGCGTGATGGGCGAAGTGATCGACGCGACCGGAATTCAGTTTCGTTTGCTGAACACGTCGCGCGGGCCGGCGGTGTGGTCGCCGCGCGCGCAGGCGGACAAGAAACTTTATCGCGGCAAGATGCGCCAGGTTCTGGAGTCCGAGCCGAACCTGAAAATCAAGCAGGCGGAAGTGGTCGGCCTGGTAGTGGAAGAGCAGGAAAAAGGAGACAGGAGTCAGGAGTCAGAAGGGGGAGCGGAGAGGCGCCGGGTGCGCGGCGTGAAATTGCGTGATGGGCGGACCATCTGCGCGAGTGCGGTCATCGTCACCACCGGGACATTTCTGAACGGGCTGATCCACTGCGGCGAGAACACCTATCCAGCCGGACGGAGCGGCGAGCCCGCGTCGGTCTTCCTCGGCGAGAGCCTCAAGCGCCTGGGCTTCCGCTGTGGACGGTTGAAGACCGGCACGCCGCCGCGGCTGGACGCGCGCACCATCGACTTCAGCAAGTTCGAAGAGCAGCCCGGCGACGCCGTGCCCACGCCGTTCTCCTTCCGCACGCGGGCTCTCACTCAGCCGCAGGTCAGTTGCCACATCGCCTGGACCACTGCGGAGACGCACCGCATCCTGCGCGAGAACCTGCTGCGCTCGCCGCTCTATAGCGGCCAGATACAGGGCATCGGGCCGCGCTACTGTCCGTCAATCGAGGACAAGATCAAGAAGTTTCCCGACAAGGGGCAGCACCAGATTTTCCTCGAGCCCGAGGGTCTGGACACCAATGAGATTTATGTGAACGGCATGTCCACCTCGATGCCTATTGATGTTCAGCAGATGATGGTCGAGTCGATACCGGGCCTCGAGAACGCGGAGATGATTCGTCCCGGCTACGCCATTGAGTATGACTTCGTCGACCCAACCGAGCTGCTGCACACGCTGGAGACCAAGCGCATCGCGGGGCTGTACTTCGCGGGGCAGATCAACGGGACGACGGGATATGAGGAAGCTGGCGGGCAGGGAATCATGGCGGGCATCAACGCGGCGCGCGCCGCACAGGGCCGCGCGCCGGTGGTGCTGGATCGCACGCAGGCCTACATCGGCATCATGATCGACGACCTGGTTACCAAGGGCACCGACGAGCCGTATCGCATGTTCACCTCGCGCGCCGAGTTCCGTCTGCACCTGCGCATCGACAACGCCGACCTGCGCCTGATGCCCATCGCGCACGGCGTGGGCATGATCGGCGACAGCCACTACCGCGAGTTTGAAGAGAAGTATGCGCGCGTGCGGCAGTTGACGGATTACATCCGGAGGACGCGTCTCGATCCAGCGACCACAATGGGGGCGGCGTTGTATGCGCTCGCTGGACAGACGAGCGGCGATCGACTCACTCTGGAGCAGATGCTGCGACGGCCGGGCTTCACGTTGGAGGGCAGTCAGGAATTGCTCTGGCCACTGGCTGACGTGGGTGAGTCGCAGGAGCGACCTTCGCGCGAGGTGCTGAAGATTGTCGAGACCGACATCAAGTACGGCGGCTACCTCGCGCAGCAGCGGCAGCAGATGGAGCGCATGAAGAAGGCGGAGAGCCGGCAGATCCCGGCGTGGTTCGAGTATCAGGGCATCCCCGGCCTGTCGCACGAGATGGTCGAGAAACTGGCTCGCGTGCGCCCCCGCACATTGGGCCAGGCGGCGCGCATTCCGGGCGTGACGCCGGCGGCGGTGGCCATCGTCAACATCTACGTCGAGATGCGCCAGCGCGCCTCCGCATAACGCGCTGATTCCCATCCGGACTAGTCAAATAGATGTCACGCGAAAGCGCGCACCGTATTCAGGGATTGTGGTAGACTAAGTTCCCCGCAAACCAAATGAAAACCAATAGCGCATATTACAAGATAAGCTGGAAGGAGCTTAATCCATGTTGAAAGAGTTCAAGGAGTTCATCGTCCGGGGTAACGTGATTGATCTCGCGATCGCGGTGATCCTGGGCGGCGCGTTTGGACCGATCGTCAATTCAGCCGTCAGCGATATAATCATGCCGCCCATCGGGATGATGATGGGCAATGTCGATTTCAAAGACCTGTTCTTCAGCCTCTCCGGCACCGCGTTTCCCACCCTGGCCGCCGCCAAAGCCGCAGGCGCGCCGGTGATTGCCTACGGCAGCTTCATTAACACGGTGATCAATTTTCTGATCATCTCCTTCGCGATCTTCATGATGGTCAAGCAGGTGAACCGCTTCAATGCCCCTGCGCCGGCCCCCGCCGCTCCGGCGACGAAGGATTGTCCACAGTGTCTGAATGCCATCCCTGTCAACGCCAAGCGCTGTGGCCATTGCACGACCCAGCTCTAAGTTTAGCGAGTGGCATGGCGTTTCCGATGTGGTAGCACAGTTCCCCTGACAACCAGAGCCGCGGGCGAATCACCCGGCGGTTATTCACAAAATCAGAGATGCCCGTGGTATGCCTTTGCCGCCTGCATGGGTTGCACAGGGCCAGCTTGCGGCGGGCAAGCCGCAGAATCCTAGTTCAATTCATTAAGGAGACTAGCACCGTGAAGAATACACTTTTGATTTTGATCTTGATCGCTGTGCAATCCGCTGTGGTGTGCGCCGATCAGATAACGCTGAAGAATGGCGACCGTGTCACGGGCAGCATCGTGAAGAAGGATGGCGCTTCGCTGACTGTAAGCAGCGCGCATTTCGGGATCATCACTTTGCCTTGGGATCAGGTGGAGTCAGTAACCTCCGATGGGCCGCTGAATGTGGTGATCGGCGCCAACACGGTGCAAGGCCCGGTGCGCATCGCGGGCGGGCGACTGGAAGTAGCGGGTCGCAGCGCAGCGCTGGCTGAAGTAGCGGCCATTCGCAACGCCGGAGAGCAGGCCGCGTACGAGCGC
The DNA here is from genome assembly GCA_009691245.1 of Acidobacteriota bacterium. Lineage (NCBI taxonomy): Bacteria > Pseudomonadati > Acidobacteriota > Acidobacteriota bacterium. Next base: position 3,360 of record SHUM01000008.1, read on the forward strand.
ATGCTGGAACCCGGCTTGGGCCAACTCTGGGCGGGCAGCGCCAGCCTGGGCTGGGCGGGAACGGCTGGCAACGCGCGTACGCAGACGCTGGCGACGGGTGTGAATGCCGCGCGCGCCACCAACTCGGACAAGACTTCGCTCTACTTTAATACCGTCAGCTCCTCCGCGACGGTGAACGGATCGAACACCGAAACCGCCAAGGCTGTGCGCGGCGGGGTGGGCTACAACCGCAACATCAGCTCGCGGACGTTCATTAACTTGTTCAACGATTATGAGTACGACCGGTTCCAGAGCCTGGATCTGCGCTTCGTGCTCGGCGGCGGCTTCGGCGTGAACGTGATCAAGTCCGATGTCAGGCGCTTCGACCTGCTCGGCGGCGCCGCGTACAATCGCGAGAAATTTTCGACACCGCTCACGCGCGATGCCGCGGAGGCGTACTGGGGCGATGATTACAGCATGAAAATGAACTCCGCCACCAGCATCGTGCAGAGTTTCCGCATGTTCAACAATCTCTCCAAGTCGGGCGACTACCGCATGAACTTTGATCTGGGTGCGGCGACCAAACTCAGCAAGTGGCTGAATTGGAATGTGAACCTCAGCGACCGCTACCTGAAGAATCCCGCGCCCGGACGCAAGACCAACGACGTGCTTTATTCCACGGGCATCGGCATCACCTTTGCGCAATAATAGGCTGAGGTGAACCGATCAAGGCGTGATGTCTGGAGATACTAAACCACTAGCCGAATTGTTGGAGCAGTGCGCGAAGCAGACTGGCATTCCACTCAGCAGCGTGCAACAGCGGCAACTCCTGATCCATTTTGAGTTGCTGCTGAGTTGGAATCAGAAGATGAATCTTTCGGCGATCCGCGATCCACGGCAGATTGCCGAAAGACACTTCGCCGAGTCGCTGTTTTTGGCCAGCCTGTTGCCCGCTCCCGACGGCCTGCCGGGCGCGCCAGCTCGAATAATGATTGACGTGGGTTCCGGCGCGGGCTTCCCCGGCTTGCCGCTGAAGGTGGTTTGGCCGCATGTGGAGACGGTGCTTCTGGAGCCAAACCAGAAGAAGGCCACGTTTCTGAAAGATGTGATTCGGCAGTGCGGGCTGGAACGAGCGAGCGTCTCAACGGATCGTCTGGAAACGGCGGCTCGCGGGGAGATGGCTGGTCGCGCGGCGCTGGTAACCATGCGGGCCGTTGCAGTTGCTCACACGGACCTCGATAGTCTTGCCCGGCTGCTCGACGGAAATGGACAGGTGGCGCTGTTTCTGGGCGAGGCCGACGCCGAGCGAGTGGCGCGTGATTCATCGTTCTGCTGGCTTCGCATGGATGTAATTCCCAACTCACTGCGACGGATGATTCTTACCGGCACGCCATCCCGATAAACTCAATTCCAGAGTTGCAATTGGTGACACAGAGCCGCGACCGGAAGGGAGCGGTACTGAATCAACGCCACCGTTCCCATGTGCCACCGCTCCCTTCCGATCGCGGCTCTGCGTACTCTACTTCAATGGTAAAAATCGTCTAGAAGCGCACGGTGTACTGGACTTTGGCGGCGAGCTTGGTGTCGGCGGCATGGAAATGCAAGCCCTCTTGGTCGTCGCGCAGCCAACCCTGATTCAGCACCAGGAAGAAATCGTTGCCGGGTTGCACGATCCAGCGCAGGCGGCTCTGCCAGCCGAGGTTGCGCGACGTAGTGTCATACTGCATCAGATTGAACAGGGAGAGGAATGGCGTGAAGGAGTAGTTGAGGCGCAGGCTCTGCACGCGCGCCACGAAATTCCCTTCTTTCAAACGGCCGAAGGTCTGGTTGGTTTCCAGAATTACTTGCAGGTGCGGCTGGAATTTATAGTTCAGGCTGGCGCGGATTTCATGCGCCGTGCCGGAATAATAATCGCCCAGCCACAATGTCAGCCGCGCTTCCACGGCGCGTTTGGAGGCGGTGAAGGCCTCCACGCGCCAGCGCGTAAATTGATAGTCGCCCACCGGCAAAATCACTCCGGGAGAGATTTCAAAAGGCTTGAAGACTCTTTCGAAAGTGGGTTGCCAATTGAACTCGATGTGATCTCCGGAATTGAATCGCCAGTTGATAGGAGCGGTCATCAGCCGCCATGATTCGCTGGCTCCCGCGTCCAGGCGGGTGTAGTGAGTAAAGAAGGCCTCATGCAGCATCTGGCGCACGCCGAGAAAATTCTTCGGTCGCGGACTGTAACCGAAATTCACTCGAATCAGGCGCGAGCCAGGCCGCTGCACGAATCCCTGCGCCGGGCGGAAATTCTTATCGACGCGCCGCCAGTTGGCCGAGAGGTCCAGCAGATCGTTGGGAAAGCTCACGCCGACGCCGAACGCCTTGTCGTCGCCCGTGGGACTCGCTGGGGTGATCCGCTCATTGCTGCTCTTCAGCGCGAAAGCGTTCAGCGATAAATTCCGGTCGCCGCCCAGAAAACTGCTGGTCCCCAGGCGCACATCCGCGCCGAAGGTGCGCGCCGAGCGCGTCGAGGACGGATCGCCGTCAGTGAAGACGGCCCCGATGTACGACTGCCGAAACAACGTTTGTTTCACGCGCCCCACCAGCAGATTTCTGGCCGGAGAAAACCCGGTTTCTCCCGTGCGCGCGTCCAGCAGCCCAATGTCGAGGCCACCAATCTTCCCGGTGAGCTTGGTCCCGAAACGGATGGGGACTTCCTGGCCACCTGATAATCCGATGCGGCGGCTGAAGAACGGCAGCAACTCGTTTCCGTTGTCTGAGAAATTGAAGACGCCGGAGTTCTCCAGAAAAAACTGGCGCTTCTCCGGGAAGAAAAGCGGGAAGCGCGTGAGATTGATCTGGCGGGTGTCCACTTCGGTCTCGCCGAAATCCGTGTTGACAGTGGCATTCCATTTCAAGCTGGGTGTGATGTTATAGGCCATGTCTACGCCGGGCTTGCCGGTGAACGTGCTTTTGGTCTGTGTGCCCGCTTCGTCGCGAATCCAGCGACCGCCGGTGAATGGACGCAACTCCAGCCCACGGCCCTGGGTGATGTCGCTGAACCCGCTGATCTCGCCCGCTTCGGAGACTTGCAGAAAATTCACATCCAGACGTGGCGAAGCCCAGCGGTCTTCTTCAATCTTGCGCTTGATAGTGCGCGAGAAATTAAAACCCCAGGAAGTTCCACCAGTTTGAAATGTCAGGCTCTTGAAGGGAATGGCGAACTCCGCCGTCCAGCCTTCGCGTGTGCGCCGCGTGCGCACCACCCAGATGGCGTCCCAGTCGCGGTTCAGTGTGCCGTTCTCGATGACCAGCGCATCCACCAGCGCGCCGGACGGGCTGGTGGAAAAGTAGTAGGCGTTGCGGCGATCGTGAAAGGTGTCGAGCAGTATGTCGATGTGATCGTCATCCACGAAGTCCGAGTCGCGGCCCATGCGCGTGGCGATGATGCCGGGGGGGTCGGAGTCCCAGCAGGTTACACCGATGTAGAGATTATTGTCGTCGTAAAGCAGGCGGACTTCGGTGCGTTCCGAGGCAACGGTGCCAGCGTTCGGCTCGCGCTGCTGTATCTCGCCGATAGGCGGCGCCTGCGCCCACTGCGGTTCATCCAGTGCGCCATCCACGCGCATGGACGCCTCGGCCCGCTGGACACGAGCCTGCCGCGTTTGCGCGGAACCAGCCACTGGCACCGTCAGTAGACAAACCGCGACGCTCAACCAAATCGCCGGAGTTGCGAATATGCGATGCAGGAATCGAAGAGAGGTCATTGTTAGGGGCCGCTCGCGGCGGCGGCCTGGTTCCAAGTTTGTCTCGATTGATTTATTCTATGGGATTATCAGACCGCGGTTTTTGCCGCGAGGATTTCCATCTTGCGGGCCAAGGCCAGATCAAGCGTGCTGATGCCGCCGAGGGAATGCGTTATTAAATCCACCACGACTTTGTTGTAGCCATTAGACCAATCTGGATGGTGGTTCATCGCTTCAGCGATGAGCGCCACGCTGGACATAAAGCCGAATGCCTCGACGAAGCCCGGAAATTTATAATCGCGATGGAGTTTTTCCGCGACGACGTTCCATCCGGGCAGCTCTTTCAAGGCGTCGTGAATCTCGGTTACAGTCAAACGCCTGGGTTGCTCCGACATGGGTGGGCCTCCTTGCATGACTTGCTGGACTCGCTCAGCTAATCTTCCAGCATATGGCATAGAGTGGGCGATCACAAGGATTGCACGTCCGCCAACTTGCCAGATGGGCCGCACTGCCACTATAGTTTTTCTGCGGGCCTTGCTCGCCTCGCTACTATGAACATATCTGCGCCAGTGGACCTGAGTCCGTTTGATGTCCTATTTGACCACAGCGAGAAGAATGTCGCGCTGACGCATGAACTGCGTCAGTTCGCAGGCAATGTGGGCTTCCCGGCGGCACCCGCTGGAAGGCCTTGGATTTACGCCAACTTCGTGCAGTCGATTGACGGGATGGTCAGCTTCGGCGGGACGCATCCGGGCGGTGAATGGATCGCGCGCAGCCGTCATGACCGCTGGATGATGGACCTGCTGCGCGCGCACGCCGACGCGCTGATCTGCGGCATGCGTTCGCTGGAGATGGAGGCCCGCTTCGGACGCATCCCCGGCGGGCCCGTTTACCGCATCGTCGATCCCGGCCTGCTGCGATATCGCACGGACGTTCTTGGCCGTCGCAAGCTCATCAACATCATCGTAAGCGGGACGGGGAAATTTCGCCCGACTGACTACCGTCTGTTTAGCTCCGAGCACGTGGAGGCGTGGATTGCCACCACCCCGGAGGGCGCACGACATTTAGAAAAGGCGGTGGCAGGCACGGCAAACGTACGCCTTCTCGTCTGCGGGGAGAACGGACATCTGGATTGGACGGAACTGATGAAGGAGCTGCATCGGTCTGGCATCGAGCAGTTACTCTGCGAGGGCGGCCCGGCGCTCTACGGCAGCATGCTGCGGTCTCGGCTGATCGACGAAAAATTTCTGACGATTTCCCCGCAAGAGATCGGTGCGGAACATCCGGCGCCGGAGGAATCGCGCGTGGCCGAAGAGATGTTCGCACCCCGGCTGACATCCTTCACTGGTGCCGGGTTTGGCCCGGAAAACGCCCAGTGGTACCGCACCATGAGTTGCCGCCGCGCCGGCGACCACATGTTCCTGCGATACCGTGCGGCCGCACATCCTGATCAACGGTAAGTACAGGATTGCGCTGACAACCGCGCCTGGCGTAGAAAACTTCCCTCAGTTGCAGCAAAACTTTGCCGATTCTCCTGCGACGTACTCTTCCCATAATGGGAAACAAGTTCCCAATGGCGGAATAATAGAATTCAACATGGTCCCGTATGTAATTGATAAATAGATGGAAGTCATGCGTTGTTGCTGGCCAGTCAGTTGCGCTTGGTACGTTCGCGGGAATATTGCGGAGGGCCCAATGCAACTCGAAACGATTCTGATGGTTAGTGAACAACGACACTCGTATCATCGCTTGCGCGCCGAACTGATGGGGAGCTGCTATCGGCTGATCCGCGCCAGAAATCTCCGCATTGCCCATTGGCTCATCTCGCGCCGAAAGATCGGTCTCCTGCTGATCTGCGATCCGCAAACCTTCGCCAGCGACGCGCCCACTTCCGTTGCCACTAACCGCATACCCGATGCCGATGCATGGCAAGGTCCATGCGCGAACTCCCTCCTGATCAGTCGAGATGATTCCATTGGCGTTCGCTGCGGCTCCATTCTTGGCGAGAGTGAGAAGGACACAGCCCAGGACATGGCCCCAAACATTTCCGATGTCGTGCTGGATACCGATTTTGACATCGACGCTGAGCAGGAAGTTTTGAGCATGGCTGAAGAGCAGCGTATTCCGGTCCTGCGCATCATACCAGATTGGCCAGATTGGCCAGGTTGGCCAGCGATGTCTCTCATTTCTGGTGTGAATCGGGGCGCCGACTACATCCTGTTGGCCCCCTACGATCAGAGCCAATTGATTCAAGCTATCCGCACTGCGATGCTGAATGGGGCGTCGCAGGCACAAGACCCTCAGTCCAGTCCGCTGGAGATTGCGCTTCAAGACCGTATATGTACCCTGAATACCAGCCGGGAGCGGATGGCGAAGATGTTAATCGGGACCGTGGAGCAACCCAGCACGTCAAGGCCGCGCTTTCCTGGAGTGAGTCGGAGATTCACGAGCTTCGGCAAACGGTGATACGCAACGAGATGAAATCGCAGTCCGCCGGCAAGCTGCCCGAAGCGATTGAGGGTATTGCCCATGATTTCTCCAATCTGCTGGAAGCTGCCGGGACCGTCACCACTTCACTGCATTGGTCCGCTCAAAACACACAACACTACCGAGAGGCCATGCGTGGCGTCATGGAGCAGGCGCAGGCGTTGCTGGATTGTCTGTTGGAGATGGCCCATCCCGCCGAACAGCCCTGGCGCACGGAAGCGGTGGATTTGCGATCCATCGTTGATCAGGCGCTGAGTGCCGCGCTGCTCCCATTGCGAGAACCGCTCATCCGCGTGCGTGTCCGCGTGGGAGGGCTCGATCCGGTCAGGGTGCATCGCTCGGTAGTCTTTCGCGCGCTGGTGAACCTGATTTGGAATGCCGTGCAGGCGATGCCCCATGGCGGCATGCTCAGTCTGGTGGGATACGTTCGCGGAAACCGTGTGGTACTGGAGGTCTCCGATACCGGCACTGGAATTTCCAGGGACGATCTGCAGAAAGTATTCAACGAGCCATTCAGCACTAAGCCGGGACACCGCGGACTAGGCTTGTCGCTGGTCCGCGATCTGCTGGCGAAATGCGGCGGCGAACTCACTTACTCGAGCCGGCCCGATCGCGGGAGCAGCTTCTGCCTCGCGCTGCCTATGGCGCGGACAACGGAGCTTGCGCGTCCGGCGTTGGTGCCTGCCAGGAGGAAAGTGTCTGAACTGGTTGCGGTAGGGAAATACGATGGGACCCGTTCAGCAAAGAATGCCGCCGCCCCAAGAGCTATGCCGCCGGCCAAAAACCACCGGCCCGTAGTACTGCAATCCTAGTACCGTGGCCTAAATTGAAATGAGTCCTTTGCGCTATTCCGCTCTCTGCAGGGACGCGTTAAATTGGTTTCAACATCACAGCAGTTCACCTGATCCGCTACTCGGGGGCTGGTTGCTCAAACCAGCCCCCTCTGCCTTTTAGGCCATTTTCATAATTGATGTATAGCGTGGCTACCAGCGCAGCCGCAGCCCGAGCTGCACCAGGCGACCGCGGTTGGCGGTGTTGGTGATCTCGCCAAAGGTGTCCGATGAAATTCGCAGATTTGGTTCGGCGAACTGCGGCTGATTCAGAAAGTTGATGAACTCGCCACGGAACTGTAGCGAAGTGTCGGCAGCGGCTTTGCCCAGCGCGAATTCCCTTTCCAGTGCCACATTCCAGTTATGCACGCCGTCTGAGCGCAGCACGTTGTAACCCAGATCGCCACGCCCGCCCACGGGCAGATTCGTGTTGAAGTACTGACACTCGTATACGCGAAAATTCGCGCCATCTGGCCCGACGGTTGGAATGCGGCGGCAGCTATCGGCAGACAGCATGGCGCGCGAGGTGTCGGGATGGTCGATGCTGCGACCGAGAATGGACGTGTCGAGAAGATTCGGCCGGTCGGAAGCGCGAACGCCATCCACGTTCCCGATGCCGCGCGCATCCGACCCGGTTGTTATATTTAATGGTGTCCCTGACTTATACGTCGCCGTGCCGGCTATGCGCCAGCCCCCCAGCAGCTTGGAGATGAATCGTGAGCCTCGCCCGCCAGGCGCAGGTCCGGGAATTCGTAATTGAATCCAGCGGTGAGACTGTGCGGTGAGTCGAATTTCGTCACACCTTTCAGGTCTGAGTTGCGCTCGTTGGCGGTTTGGGCTACGCCTGTGCCGGTCTCGATTTCCGCAAAGGTCGTGTCACCGGTGCTGATCGACTTGCTGAACCTGTAACGAACATTCAGCGCAAGGCCGTAGCTTAGTTTCCGCGCGAGCGTTGCTTGCAAGGCACCGAAGTAGGCGGTCACGCCGTTGAGGGCGCTGGTCATCTGGAGATAGTTGGGATGGGGGCGGCGCGCGTCGATATTCCCCGTCGCTGCGACCATGCCGGGAACCTCCACGCCGCGATTGCCCACGAGCCGTACGGGCAGTTTGAAGGTCCGCTCTCCGACATATCCTAGGGTGAGCGAAAAGTTCGCCGGAAGTTCCTGCTGAATCTGGAGTGAGTAAACGTGACTATAGGGCGATACCAAATCGGGATCCATCGTCTTGATCTCGGAACGCTTGCCGCCCACCGAAGACTCTTCCGCGTTCGCGAGAGGGTCCAGTAAACTCGGGAACTGCACTTGCACCAGCAGCAAGTCAGGTGGATTGAAGCGGGCACGTTGGTAGAGCAGTGGGTGGATCGCTCCGAAGCTGACACCATGTCCGCCGCGTGAACGCACTCATTGGATTTGCAAGAGACACCCACAGCATTATAGTAGTTAGTTCAATAAGACGTCTGGATTGATTTTTCTGTTGCGGCCAATTCCTGCGGAATGAAAGTCGTGCAGTGTACATCGCGAAGCCAGAGGTGAGGCATGGGAAAGCTGAAGGTGGTGGGGGTGATTCCGGCGCGGTTAGCTTCGGAGCGGTTGCCGGGGAAGGTGCTGCTCGAACTTGACGGCAAGGCCATGCTGCATCACGTCTATGATGCGGCGCGCGCCTGCCCGCTGCTGGACGAGTTGCTCATCGCCACCGACGCCGAGCCGGTGCGCGAGTATTGCCAGCGGCAAGGCATCCCCGTGCGCATGACGTCATCGGCGCACTCGAGCGGCACCGAACGCATTCGCGAGGTGGCCGACAGTCTTGCCGCCGACGTGTATGTGAACATACAGGGCGATGAGCCGCTGGTGCAGGCCGAGCACGTGCGCCTGTTGATCGACCTGTTCGAGAGCGGCGGGAAGGGTGCGGAGGTTCAGGTGACGACCTTGAAAACACCGCTCGAACACACTGCCACGCAGAATCCCAATGTGGTGAAGGTGGTTACAGACCTGCATGGCTGCGCGCTATACTTCTCGCGTTCGGCGATTCCTTATCGCCGGAATGCGGAGTCCCCGCTGCCAACCTACAAGCATCTTGGTTTCTATGCCTACCGCCGCGACGCGCTGTGGAAATACTGCGATCTGCCCATGACGTTAATCGAACAAACGGAAAGGCTCGAACAGCTTCGTTTCCTGCATCACGGCATCCCGATCCATGTTGCGGAGACATCGTTGGATACCATCGGAGTTGATACGCGGGAGGATTGGGAAGCGTTCTCCGTCCAATGGGGAAAGAGAAAATCTAGCCAGCCATAGCGGTCATTCTGTTCACCGTAAATCGGGAATCCGCTGCCCGGTTCTTGGGCGCTTTTTCCGAAGAAGTTCTTGCCCCAGCGGTCGGGTTCGTCAGCGTTTTGCGAAGTTGCGTGATGGCGGCCAGATGGAGTTGCGAAATTCTGGATTCATGTACGCCGAGCAGGTCGGCGATTTGCCGCATGCTCATCTCGCGCCGATAGTAGAGGTCCAGGACTTGCCGGTGCCGCTCGGAGAGGTCTGCAATTGCCATCGCCAGGAGGGTCCCTTGCTGCTTGCGAGCCATTAGATGTTCAGGCGTAGCCTCGCTGCGATACGAATACTTTGCGGCGCGGGAATTATGGTAGAGCCGCTCCATTTCATTCAGTCCCCCTGATGAAAATACAGAGGCAGTTGGCATTGGAAGCTTGGGGGGGGCGTCCAACTTCGTGGCGTAATGCGGAGTCGACGGCTGCGGGTCGGCTAATCCATTATTGGCCAATTCATGGATGGGATCGGAGTCTTGTGTCGGAGCATTGTCTCGGAGGCTCTTCACTTTTTTGCGAGCGCTGCGTGACAGCCAGTTCATGCCCCGTAGCCCATCCAAAATTGCGCCGCGTATGCGGTGCTCTGCGTATGTCTTGAGCAGGATGCCGCGGCTGGGATCGTACTTACCAATGGCGTCGAGTAAGCCAAGTGTCCCATAGCCAATCAGGTCATCGATGTCCACCGCAAAGCACTGTCGCTTCCAGAGACCTCTGGCTACCATGCGAACCTGCGGCAGATGCGCGAGCATCAGTTCCTCGCGATGCCACGGATCGGGTTGCGTGCACTGCGAGGTGATTGTGGGCAATACGGGGATAGCGTATGCATCGGCGGAAGTGGCTATCGAACTAGAACCAACACGTACCGCAGTAGCTTGAGAATAAGTTGAGGGCATCGCGAATGTTGATCTCCTGCCCTTCTTCAATAGGGCAGTGGAAGAGGGCACGGTGATGGAAGCACGTGCGTAGCCACGATTTGAGGTGGGAGCGCAAGCGCTAACCGGTTGATTGCAATCTGCTAATGATTGAACAGAGAAGTGGGTGTGGACACGCGGGAGGACCGATTTGGGAAGAAATGCCATAATGGCACGCAGATGATGCGTTGCCGAGGTTTGGCTATACGTGCCAGATTGGGCATGGGATTTAGGTGAGCACTGACGTGAGCGGGACGGCTCACATGTGTCGCCGTGTGGTAGGATGAATTCTTGCGGATTTACAGGTCATTTACTCTAGTGCGGGGGCCAAGCGACCATGATTCAAACAGCGCCGCGGGCGGACATCCGCTCCATTGCCCAATCGGAAAAACTTAATTTGGCCGTTCGGCTGCATGGTGAGCGCAGCCAAGGCGCGGTGATCTCAGCTCCAGGGTCGCCAAAATTAATTTCCGGCGTGTTGCTGGAAGCCCTGGCCATACATCCCGACGACCGCGGATATTTCGAGGAAGTTTTCCGTGTTGGCAAGGGGCTGGCCAGCGAGTTGGCGGGAGCGCAAGAATTACAAGTTTCCGCCGCGCTCTCTTATGCCGGAACGATCAAAGCGATTCATTTTCATCTGCGCCAAACTGATCTATGGACGCCGGTATTGGGACTGATGCAGGTGGTCCTCTACGATCTGCGTGTGGATTCACCCACATTTGGACAGACCAACACCATCTACTCGGGCGTGCTCCGCCCGTTGCAGATATTGATTCCCCCGGGCGTGGGGCACGGATATAAAGTGGTTGGTCCCGATCCCGCACTTCTCGTTTATGCCACGGATCGTTTCTATGATCCCAGCGACGAATGGCGCATTTCCTGGAATGATCCCGACATTAATTACGACTGGGATACGCAGAAAAAGTAAGCCAGTCTAAAAGGGCGGCTCAGCAAGCCATCTATTCAAATTTGATCTGTCCGTATTTCCCCGTACCTATGCCCGAGGCAACTTCGCCGAATATCTTGGGAGTTTCCGCCAGCAGCCATGATGCTGCGGCCGCATTGCTGCAAGGCGGTCGCATGGTAGCCGCCATTGAGGAAGAGAAGCTCTCGCGCGTGCGCAGGACTCACGGGCTTCCGCAACAGGCGATTCGATACTGTCTTGACCAAGCTGGCTTGCGTGCTGCTGATATCCAGTTTGTCTCCGTGGCTCGTCCCCTCAGGGACCGTGCGCGCGGGTCCCAATCGGCGGAGACATGGATTCCTGCGTGGCTGAAGACGGAATTTTCTTCGGCAAAAGTAATCCTTGTGGATCATCACGCCTGCCACGCCGCGGCAGCATTCTACCCTTCTCCATTTGATCGAGCTTTGGTGCTGGTACTGGATGAATCGGGCGACGGAAAGTCCGCCAGTCTATCACTGGGCAGCGGTCTCGATATCGAACCTCTCTCCGATGCCACATTCCCGGACTCGCTGGGCAATCTCTTTAGCCGTGTCGCGGCACTGGCGGTATTTGCTTCGTTCGGAGAAGAGCACAAACTGCAATGGTTGAGCACCGCCGGCACGCCCCGCTACGCCCAAGTCTTTCGGAACATCCTTGCAATGCAACCGGGTGCGCTGCTCAGTGTGGATCAGAGCTACTTGCTTGCCGGCGAGGGAGCGCGCGGCGGATTTGCCGGCAAGTTTTTCGAGGCCTGCGAGCTTCCGCTTTCAGGAGAATTCACAGAGATACAGCGTGTCGACTTGGCCGCCAGTCTTCAGTTGGTCGTGAATGAAACGGTGGAGTTGCTGGTGGGAGCCCACCTTCAGAGGACTGAATCTGAAAATCTTTGCCTGGGCGGTGGCGTCGCTCTGAACTCTCTGCTGATCAGTCATCTGGAAAGCTCCACAAAGTTTGGTGGTGTATTTGTTCAGCCAGCCGCGGGCAACGCGGGTAACGCCGTAGGCGCGGCGCTCCATTGCGCGCACACGCATTTGCGCCTCGCCTCCCGCACGCCTCTCGATCACTTGTTTTTCGGCCCAGAGTTTAGCGATGAAGCGATCAAGGACGTGCTGGAAAACTCGAAACTCAGTTTTCGCTACTTGCCGCAGCGTAAGGATATAATCACCGCCGCGGTGGATGTCCTGAAGGGCGACAGGATACTGGGCTGGTTTCAGGGACGCGCCGAATTCGGCCCACGCGCGCTCGGAGCACGGAGCATCCTGGCTTCGCCTCTGGGTCAATACGTTAACGAGAACCTGAATCAGTACGTAAAGCATCGTGAAAAATACCGGCCATTCGCCGCCGCCGTTCCCGAGGAGTCTGCGTCGGAATACTTTGAATTCTCGGGATCGGCGAGGTTCCTGACTTCGGTGGGACGCGTGAAGCAAAAGCATCTTGATCGGTTTGCATCCAATTTGTTGGTGACGCAGTCCGAGCCAGGGTCCACCGAGGGAACAATGGAGAATCGCATTCGAGTGCAAATTGTTAACAAGACCAGCAATCGATATTTATGGGATTTGCTGGATGCCTTTGGAAAAGCCACCGGAGTTCCGGTGCTGTTCAATACATCCTTCAATCTATTCGGTGAGCCAATGGTATGTTCTCCCCGCGACGCTATTCGTAGCTTCTACTGCTCGGGACTTGACCATCTGATGATCGGTCCATTTAGTCTTGCCAAGTAGGTTCGCGTCGAGAAGCAGTCAAGAAAATGTAATCTGAACTGGCTCTTCAGCACGGAAACCCAGTACAATAGAGACTTTCGGCACAGCTTTTGCCAGAGTACTGGTGGGGCCATCAATCGCTGGCCATGTAACAAGGGCTGCGTTGCTCCGTGGCCTAATGCCGGCGCGTCAGTGACCCGATTCATACGAACAAGAAAGCAGTTAAGCAAAACCCATGTCTAAACAAGAAATTACGATTGCCCACAGCCCGGACTCCGACGACGCATTCATGTTCTATGCGTTGGCGACGAACAAAGTTACCTCCCCCACGCTCTCCTTTCAGCACACGTTGAAGGACATTGAGAAACTCAATCAGGAGGCGCACGAGGGGGTCTGGGATCTGACCGCCATCTCGTTCCATGCCTATCCTTACGTTGCGGATAAGTATTGCTTAATGCCCTGTGGTGGGAGCATGGGCGATGGCTACGGTCCGATGGTCGTTTCGCAGCGCTCTTCCATGCAGGCTTCCGACCTGCGCGGAAAGAAGATCGCCGTGCCCGGCCTGCTGACCACCGCGTACCTGGTCTTGAAGATTTACGAGCCGGATTTTAAGCCCGTGGTGGTTCCTTTCGATAAGATACTGGATGCGGTGCAGGAAGGCAGTGTGGACGCTGGCTTGCTGATTCATGAAGGTCAGCTCACCTACCGGCGGCAAGCTGCCCACTGTGTTCTGGATATGGGAAAGTGGTGGAAGGAAAAGTTCCAATTGCCACTGCCCTTGGGGGGCAATGGCATCCGGCGGACGTTTTCTCCTGAACTGCGCGCCGAGATGGCCCGCCTCCTGCATGATAGCGTGCAATACGCGCTTGACCACCGCCAGGAAGCTCTGGCGTACGCCATGCAATTTGCCCGGGACCTGGAAACAGAATTGGCGGATCGCTTCGTGGGAATGTACGTCAACTCGTACACGCTGAAATACGGCGATGACGGGAAGAAGGGCATCGGGAAGCTTTTCGATCTGGCCTTTGAACGCGGGTTGATTCCCAACCGGCCAGCCGTGGAATACTAGGTTCTTGAGCATGAGTTCGTATGCGTTGCGGTGGCTGCCTTTGTGCGCGATGTAAATTGCTCAAGACGAAATTGGTGCAAGGGCAAGACGGAACAGATAGCTGGTAGATGCAATTAATTGCTACGAACGCGGGCAGTTACCCCCGAATCGACGCAACGCCGGAATGCTCGTTGCGGCGGCAGACTATCGCCCAGGTTGACAGCGGAAAGAGGGCCAAGGCCGAGCTGGGCGCCACAGAGATGGGTGCCACAGAGATGGGCGCCACCGAGGATATGCTCACTCGACTGGCCATCAAAGATCAGGCTGATAGCGGTCTCGATCTGGTTACCGATGGACAGATTCGCTGGTATGACCCCATCTCGCACGTGGCTGGAAAATTGACGAACGTTGCGATCAACGGCTCACTGCGCTTTTTTGATACCAATTTATATATTCGCCAGCCAGTGATCCGTGGTCCGTTTGCGTGGGCAGTGCCTGTACTGCGCCCGGAATTCGAGATGGCCCGTGCAGCCAGCTCCAGGCCGGTAAAGCCGGTCATGACCGGCGCGCTGACTATTGCGCGACATTCCCTGGTCCTTGATCCACATTATCAGAAGGATTTCGCGCGTTTGGTCAAGGACTACAATGAGGCGTTGGTATGCGAGGTTCGCGAACTGGCCATCGCCGGCGCCACCGTCATCCAGATTGACGAACCTGCCATCCTTAAGGACCGCCAGCCTAACGATCTGCGTATTATGGCTGCGTGCTGGCGTAGATTGGCTAGCGCCAAGGGAAGCGCCAAGTTGGTATTAAACGTATTTCTTGGCGACCCCGGACCAATTCTTGGTGATCTGCTTGCTCTGCCGGCTGATGTACTGGCTCTCGACTTTACCTGCCGCCCGAAACTGGTCGATCAGGTTGCCGCCGCAAGACCTGCCAAGCCATTGGGATTGGGTTTGTTGGATGGTGGCAATGCGATACTGGAGGAGACGGCTGCGGTAGCGGAGTCGCTCGCGAAGATTCTGCCCAACGTCCGTGCGGCGGAGTGTTACCTGAGTCCGTCGGCTGGGCTGGGGTCCTTACCGCGCGATCACGCGCTGGCGAAGCTTAAGCATTTGGTGGCGATTCGCAACAGCTTTCGTGGTTAACGGGCACCTACTAGTAAGAGGGAGCGGGGCCGCCGATCCCCCCAGGAATTTGCAAAGAAGGAGAAAGCGATGATTGAGAAGCCGAGTGAGCCGGAGAACGAATATTTTGCGCGGGTGGAAGCCCAGAAGCGTCTGGACGCGGAAGTGAAGCGTGCGGCGGGAATAGCGGACGGGGAGAAAAAGAGGCTGAAGGAACTGCACTACATGCATTGCCCGAAGTGCGGGACCGAGCTGCACGAAGAGACGCTCGAATCCATTTCCGTGGATATCTGCCCGTCCTGCCGGGGCATCTTCCTTGATGATGGCGAGCTGGTGAAGTTGACGGAGCGGCCCAAGGGAGTGCTCGGCAAAGTGCGCGGCCTGTTTTCTTCGTGATGTAATCTCCGTAAAATGGACCGCCCTCAAACGCAAAGGGACATTTTTCGCAAGCATTTTCTGCAATACTTCCCCCACTGTGCAATCACGGAACTTTGGTGACATCAAGTCCCAAAATCCACTTTTTTCATCTAAAAAATAGGATGTATTTTTCGTGTTCATTGCGAGCCGTCCTGGCATAGAATGGTCCCCGCTCAAATCGAGTACAGTTCTTCTCCAATTTAAGCAACAAAGTTGTGCCCGTGGGTTTTACGATTAAGGACGCGTCCCTGATGAGCATGGTACTGACACAGACTATTTTCCCCGGCCTCCAGCCGGTCGCAAGGGGAAAGGTGCGCGACATCTACAGTGCCGATGGCGGATTGGTCATGGTGGCCACCGATCGCATCTCCGCCTACGACTGCATCCTCGGCACGCCAATTCCTCTAAAGGGGAGAGTGTTGACGCAGTTGTCGATTTTTTGGTTTGATCTGTTGCAGGACATCATTCCGCACCACCTGCTGACGGCCGACCCGGCAATGTTTCCAGCACCGTTTCCGCAGTTCGCCGATCAACTGGATGGCCGCGCGATGTTCGTCAAGCAGGCCAGGCCGATACCGATTGAATGCGTGGTGCGAGGATACCTTTCGGGCTCGGCATGGAAGGAATATAAAGCCAGCGGGCAAACCGCAGGCATCACTCTTTCAACAGGACTGCGAGAATCCGACCGGCTGAATGAGCCGATGTTCACGCCCGCCACCAAAGCGCAGTCTGGACACGACGAGAATATCTCATTCGAGCAAATGGTCAGTCAGACGGGCAAGACCTTGGCCACCCATTTGCGCGACGTTAGCATTGCTCTCTATCAGAAGGCATCCGCCTATGCACGAGATCGTGGCGTGATGCTGGCCGACACCAAGTTTGAGTTTGGAATTGAGTCTGGCACGGAAGACGGCAGCAGCGAGGGTAAAGTGATTTTGATCGATGAGGCGCTTACTCCGGACTCCTCGCGCTACTGGCCGCTGGCGCAGTATCAGCCCGGCGGACCGCAGCCCTCATATGACAAGCAGTTTGTCCGCGACTATGTTGAGTCGATTGGTTGGAATAAGCAGCTGCCGGCGCCGCAATTGCCAGCCGACGTCGTCGCGAAGACCACCCAGAAATATCTGGAAATATTCAGTCTATTGACGGGCCGTGAGTTGGCCTAGGGATCACGCCGGGGCCAAGGATGTTGATAGGGATTGTGCAGGAAGCAGAAACATTAGAGGAGTTGCCGTGAGAGACCTGATCGAAAAATTGATCGCGCAGATGGTGGAGACGGGAGTCTTCTTCCAGGATGCGGTGTCGGAGTTCGAGAAAAAATATATTCGCAAGGTTCTGGAGCAGTCCGGCGGCAACCAATCCAAGGCTGCTAAGGCACTCGGCATGCACCGCAACACGCTCGGTCGGAAGATGGAGGAATACCACCTCGCCGCGCGGAACGGATCGCGCTCCAAGGCCTCTCGGGCTCCTCGCGCCAAGCGCCCCAAATAGTTTCCCCTCTGATTTTGTGCCTCTATTGAAAACAAAAGAGCCTTCCTGAATAGCAAGCGTTCAGGAAGGCTCTTTTATTGTATGCTGTGAATCCTATTTGGTGATCTTGGCTTCAGTAATCTTCAGGACAAAAGGCTTGGCGGTGTAGGAATCAATTACGCCTTCCACCATGATGTCTTCGCCCTTCTTCAAAGCGCGGACAGGCGCAGTCAGGCTAACCTCCAGATCATGCTTGCCGTCCACGACAGCGACGTCTGCCGAGACGGCCAGCATAAGCGTGCGCGGAGCGGTGGCAGGGGTGGACGAGACCACTCGGCCCGGTAGCGGCAACGACGCTCCCTTCAGAAGCGTCCAAGTGTCGGCTTCCTTCTCTCCACCCGCCTGAAGATGCTTGCGAATGTCGTCGAAGGTTTCCAGGTCCTCAGGCTTAACCGTCAGTTCGCGCACCTTCACCGGCTCTGGTTCCGGCTCCGGTGGAGGTGCCATTTCTTCCATACTTTTCACGTGGAAGTCAGCGGGCGGGAATGCCGCGCCGCCGGCTTGTGCCAGCACGGCATCCAAGCCCTCTGTGTCGCCGTGGCGGGCATCGTAGACTTTTGTCAGATAGTCTTTCACGCTGGTCTTGGTCGCCTCTGGAAGAGCGCCGGGCCCGGCGACGGATATCGCATGGGACAAAGCCCAAATACCTTGATCATAGTTTGAGGGCTTGGGAGACAAGTGCGCTAATCCCAGCCAGTAGAAATTCAGAGCGTCGTTCGGATTGGTTTCGCCGCTTCGTTTCAGGTCTGTCTGTGCCTTTTCGTATTCCTTCTTCTGCAAGGCGACGAATCCGGCAGTCTGATGGAAGATGGCTGCCGACTGTGCTTTTTGTTTTTCAAACTGCTCAGGCGCCACGCCTGCAGGAGCCTGCATGGCATCAACCGCAGCCACGCCTTTTACCGCGATTGCAGCGGTCTTGCTGAGTTGGGCGTCAAAATCGGGAGCCGAAGGATTGGCCGAGCGTGGGAACATGTAGCTGAGCAGAATCAGTGCGCGCAGATTGTTCGGCGTGAGTGTGAGCAATTTCTCAGCGGTCTCCTGCATCTTGGCGGCATTATTGGTTGCCTGATAGGCGCCGAGCTTCATCTCCAAAATCTTGTCCGGAAACTTGGACTCCGGGTAGTCGGTCGTGTACTTGTCCGACAACTGGATTATCTGTGCGGGATCCTTAGACTGAGCAATGGCATTGAAGGCGTCATACTCGGCACGGTCCTTCCATGGCGAGGCTTCCTGTGCTGGCGCCTGCGTCCATGCAGGCCGGACTGCCAAGGCACCTCCCAGCAGGATAGTCATTATGGCCAAGCGAAGTAAAAATTTACCCTTCATCATCCTAATTACTCCTTTCAACTGGATTACCGATATCCGAATTACTATACCCCGGCATGGGGGGCTGATTTCCACCAAAAAATTAACATAGATCGCGTGGAGCGGAAATAGTTATTTTGCGGTTCGTCAAAGGCTGCCTCGCCGCAACCCTTTCGCCGGTTCTCATCAATATTAACAGATGCCCGCAGAATAAATAGCGTTGCCTTGAGCGGTGAAGCAGGGACTCCTGCCATTGCAAGGGCTAGGCTCCTCCTGGGATAGTAAATGGGTGGCCTGGCTGGTCGCTGGGTCGAGCTACCGTGATTGGGGCAAGGCTCTGCCTTTTTGCTTCGAGTTTATAAGCTTATCAACATAATTCCGCAGATTGGTAGACAGCCTGGGATCCTGCCGCAGGTCTGCCAACTCGCTGGTGGTAAGATCGGGGAGCAGCGCGGCAAAACGCGCTAGCGAGAGATGCTTACTCCGCAACAGGCCCAACTTCACGGAGCGCCGCCGCATCCACTTGTTGCTTTCGGCGACAGCCGCGGCCAGGACAGGGTGCGCCTTCTCCATGGATAGAGCCAGCGCTAATGCAGCATCGGTCATCGCGGGATTTTCAAGAGCGGCTTCCACTACCCGGCGTTCCGTGTCGAGCAGCATCCCCGCCGCGATGCGGTGCGAACCCCGCCGCGCCAGGGTCAGGCGTTGCCCCAGTGCGATGCCCTGAGGTTGCGCCAAGATGGCGTCTTCGGCCAGCCGCCTTAAGTCAGGGGGAACTCCCGCCGTTCGGGCGATTTCCATGAGGTCAAAAAGAAATAGGAATTTTATGAGCGGCAGCGCCAAGTGGCGAGGCGTTTGCGGATGCTTCAACACGGCTGCCTTCATGGCGTAGCTACGCATCCACTCGACTCTCTTCGCTATGCTGGTAACGGTCTTGCGTGGCAGGTCTCGTCGCGAAAGCAGAAGCAACAGATGCGGCTCGCGCAGGCCGGGGTTATCGAGAAGGGTGTCCAGAACCTCTTGTACCTGGCTGTATAGCAAGATTTCCAGCTCAGGGCCACTGGCGGTTCGTGCTTGCCGCAGCAAATCCAGATTGGTAGGTTCTGGCATGAAACATCACTTAGCTAAACTAAAAGGCAAGCCTGCGGGCTGAATCCAACTATGGTGGCTCACTCCGATTTTGATGCTAGCACTGAATGCGCACGATTGGCCGCTCAATCGCGAAGAAACCCCAACAGATGGGGGAGGAGTAGCCACTACCACAACAGGTATTGCCCATCTGGCATTTTCGATAATTAGGGGGTTACCTTAGCTGTAAACTTTATGGTAGGCTAGCGCAGTTTAGTTGATGGGGATACGGGGGTGAGGTTTGGAAGGAATCTCTGCTGTCTTTCCCGCATACAATGATGCGGGTACAATTGGCCAACTAGTCAAGAAGACATTCCACCTGATTGCAGCCACTGGACGTGACTTCGAGATTGTCGTAGTGGATGATGGCAGCGCGGATGACACCGCGGCTGTTCTGGAGCAAACCCAGGCGGAGCTAGGCCCACGCCTTCACTTTATTCGTCACCCGAAAAATCGCGGCTACGGCGCTGCGTTGCGTTCCGGCTTTAAGGCCGCGCGCAAGGAATTGGTGTTCTATACTGACGGCGATGGCCAGTACGATCCGGGCGAGTTGAGTCTGCTGCTTGCCAAAATGACCAGCTCGATTGATCTGGTGAATGGTTATAAAATCAAGCGCCACGATCCGCTGTATCGCATCGTGGTGGGCAAGGTCTATAACCGGTTTGTGCGGCTGGCATTTCAATTGAAAGTCCGGGACGTAGATTGTGACTTCCGGCTGGTCCGCCGCGAACTTTTGAATCAGGCGCATTTGGAATCTGACTCCGGCGTGATCTGTGTGGAGATGGTTCACAAGCTGCAGCGACTCGGCTGTCGGCTCACAGAAGTTCCTGTGCATCATTATCCGCGACTGGTGGGCAGTTCCCAGTTCTTCCGCTTGCGAGCCGTAACGGAAACCCTCCTGCAGCTTGTCCGCCTTTTCTTGAAGAGGTCTTCCCCGATCCGGCCTTTATCGCAGGAATTGCCTGAGTCCACGATAAAGTAATCTTGCTTCTGCTCCTCCGTTACAGCAATCCTGGTTTCTGATATCTTTGTCTTTGCCATCGCATTCATTGCGATGGCATATCCTTGCGTGATGGAGTCTGTGGATCGGGGCCCCGGGGGCTATCCACATTCGAGTAATTGATGTTCAAAAAACACGATCCAATATCGGTACAGGATGACCCCCAAAGAACGTATTGGCGGGAGTCCTCCCTGGATTCATATTACAGGGGCTTGTCGGTTCTGGTTACCGGGGGCTGTGGATTCATCGGTAGCAATCTGGTTCATCGGCTGGTGGAGCTGGGTGCAAACGTAACCGTTATCGATTCCCTTGTGCCGGGTTGTGGCTGGCATCATGCAAATCTAGATGGAGCGGTCGATAAGATACGACTCTCATTCTCGGACATGCGAGATGCCGTTGCGATGCGCCCGCTAATTGAAGGGCAGCGCATTGTCTTCAATCTGGCGGGCGAGATCAGCCACATCAGCAGTATGCGTGATCCGCAACGCGACCTGAGTCTGAACGCCTCCGCTCAACTTTCGTTTCTCGACGTTTGCCGCCTGCATAATCCTTCGGCCACCATCGTTTATGCCAGTTCGCGCCAGGTTTATGGCAGCGCGCGCTATCTGGGTGTTGATGAGCTGCATCCCATCAACCCTGTGGACTATAACGGCGTGCATAAGCTGACGGCGGAGGGTTATCACTCTTTGTTGCGGAATCAGTTCGGAGTGCGGACGATCAGCCTGCGCCTCGGGAATATCTACGGACCGCGACAGGGTATTCACCAGGATTGCCGTGGGTTCATTGATTCCTTCATGCGCATTGCCTCGACTGGTGAACAATTAGTGGTTTTTGGCGACGGAACCCAAGTGCGCGGCATGCTCTATGTGGACGATGCCGTAGACGCTTTTCTGCGCGCTGGCGCTGCGGGGCCGTTGGCCAGCGCAGTGTATAATATTGGCAATCCCACCCCCATTTCATTGATCGACATTGCGCGGCAACTGGCACGCGTTTTTGACGGCCCGGAACCGCGAACCGTCCCATTTCCAGAAGAAAGCAAAGCCATCGATATTGGCGATTTTTATCAAAACACGGAGCGTGCCCGTTGTGAGTTGGGC
Organism: Acidobacteriota bacterium; assembly: GCA_009691245.1. Taxonomy (NCBI): domain Bacteria; kingdom Pseudomonadati; phylum Acidobacteriota; species Acidobacteriota bacterium. The sequence continues at coordinate 24,910 of SHUM01000008.1, forward strand.
TGGGCACCGCGCGTTGGATTTGCAGATGGCCTGAAGCGAACGCTGGATTTTTTCAGACCCCGAATCTCTGAAAGGCTCCATGCCGGCAAGCCTCCCATTTCTTAACCTTCCGCTTGCGGATCCCGCCAGGCGCCGCCGTTATCAGCAGGCGCTGGTGCGCGTGCTGTCCGGCGGCCAGTTGATTCTGGGCAGGGAAGTTGCTGCATTCGAGCGCGAATTCGCGCGCTATTGCGGGGCGTGTGAGTGCGTGGCTGTCGGCAACGGAACCGATGCGTTGCAGATTGCGCTGAAACTCAGCGGGGTAATGGCGGGTCAGCAACAGGAAGTAATCACGACTCCGCTGACGGCGTCCTTCACTGCGCATGCCATCGTTGCCGCCGGGGCCCGGCCCGTTTTCGCCGATGTCGATCCCGGCACGCTGCTGATTGATCCCGCACTAGTGTCCAGAGCTATGAATGCCAGAACGGCGGCGCTGCTTCCAGTACACCTCTATGGGCAGGCCTGCGATCTAAAGACACTGGGAACGTTGGCTCGCAAATCCCATGTGCCGCTCATACAGGATGCCGCGCAGGCCCACGGCACGTTCTATCGCGACCGGCCTATCGCCGAATATTCCGACCTTTCCTGCTACAGCTTCTATCCCACCAAGAATCTTGGTGCGCTTGGCGATGGAGGGGCGTTGGTGGTGAACCGCGCCGAAACGGCGCACAGCGCGCGACTCATTCGGGATGGTGGGCGAGCGGGCAGCCACGTGGCCCGGGTCGAGGCTGTTAATAGCCGGCTCGATGAATTGCAGGCTGCATTTCTGCGGCTGCACCTGGCTGAACTGGAGCAATGGAATCGCCGCCGCGAGGAATTGGCTGCGCTCTACGACCAATTAATAGGCGCGCTGCAGATAGATGAAATAAAGCCGATCGCCCGAGCTGCCGGAAGCCGGTCATTCTTCCACTTATATGTTGTACGAATTGCATGGAAAGCGCGCCGACCGCGTACTCGCAGAGATTCCTTGCGGACGTTTCTGCAAAGTCGTGGGATCGAAACGGGGATACACTATGAACACGCGCTGCATCTGCATCCGGCCTTCCGCCGATTTGGCTATGCGCCGGGGGATTTCCCACATTCGGAACTCGCCGTCCAGCAAATATGTTCGTTGCCGATGCACCCCTTTCTTTCGCGCCGTGATGTTGGGCGAGTGGTTCGTGCAGTTGCTGATTTTTTTCGAAAGTAGTTAATCACGCAGGCATTGCCACACGATATTTCATGACACCAGAAGAGCTGCACAACATATTCCGAACCGAGCAAGAGTTCTGGTGGTATGACGGAATGCGCGCCATCACCAAGGCCTTTCTTGATCCGGCGATGCCACGCGACTTGCTCTTAGGGCTGGACGCTGGTTGCGGCACCGGCTTTAACGCCCAGAGCCTTCAGTCTGCCTATGGCCTGCGCATGTTCGGCTTGGATCTGGCGCCGCTGGGCATTCAATATGCGCGTAAGCGCGGGTTCCTGCGCTCTCTGGCCGCCTCGACGATGGAGTTGCCGTTTCCCAGCGGCAGCCTGGACTTTCTGAGCTCTATCGATGTGCTTCCAGTGCTCCCCGAGGGTGGCGATCAAAAGGCCATGCAGGAATTTGCGCGGGTGCTACGGCCTGGCGGATTGCTTTACCTGCGCTCGGCGGCGTTTCACGCGCTACGTAGCCGGCACTCGCAGTTTGTGGCCGAACGCCGCCGCTATCGGGGTCCCGAGATTCTCCGCATGATCGAGGCCTCAGGGATGCGCCCGCTGCGCAGTACCTATGCGAACACCTTCCTGTCTCCTGTCGCGCTGCTGAAGTTTCGCGTCTGGGAGCCTCTCACGCAGGCGCCGCCGCAGTCTGGAGTGGGAGTGATTCCGCCCGCGTGGATCAATCGAACGCTCGCCGCAGTGCTGCATTCTGAGGCAGCGCTTTTGCGGCGTGGTTGGAGCTTTCCCTTCGGCCAATCCTGGATGGTGGTGGCGAAAAAGCCGCCTGCGAATTTTGTGGCCGGAAATGAAAAGTTATAACGGCTGGCGGCTGCGATGTACTACCATGTGGAATTGATATGGCTCTGTATTCGTCCACTCGCGACTCCAAAGTAGAAATCTACCGGGTCAATCCAATCATCCTCTGCTTGCTTGCAGTATTCGCGTTGGCTCTGCAATCCTATCTGCCGATTCCCCTGCCCTCGACACGTTACCTGGACTTTCCCCTGCTGGTGGTTGTTTACTACGGTTTGACGCGTCGCAATGCGATTAGCGGTCTGCTGGTTGGCTCGATCATCGGCATCGCGCAGGATTCGCTCACTCGGGGTCCGCTGGGGATGATTGGAATTGTAAAGACGGTTATCGGATATGTTACTACCTTCTTGAGCGTTCGATTTGACGTGGATAGCCGCGGCTTTCGTTTCACTATCTCTTTTGTTTCTTATTGGCTGAACTATCTATTGCTGGTACTGATGAGCCTGCTTCTGGTACACTCGCCGATCCCGGTGGAAATTGGCGTCAGGCTGGTCGCCTCTATTGTAAATAGCGTAATTGGTGTGCTACTGTTTTCACTGTCGGACCGATTTCGGCGACAAACCTAGACCGACTGCTTGCTTGCTAGTAATGAAGCTCGCAATATACTGAAATAGAAAGTGTTATACCAAGATGCCCTTGCTTGAAAGGGAGCCGCGATTCACGCAAAACCGGCTCATCCTGTTTCGCTGGGGCACGGTTGTCGTTTTCGTCTTCCTGATCAGCGGCTTCTGGCGTTTGCAGATCCTCAAGCCGGACTTCTACATTCAACTTTCCGATCAGAATTCCATCAAAAATTTGCCCACGCCTGCACCCCGCGGCAGAATTCTCGACCGTAATGGTAAAGTGATTGTCGACAACTACCCATCCTTCAGCATCATTGCTCAGACCGATTCCAAACATTCATTTGAATCGCATCTGCCCGGAATCGCGGCTGGTTTTCAGATTGATCTTGCAGTCCTGAAATCCCGTGTCGCCGTGGCCCGCAACAAGAATCCTTACGGGCATATTGTCCTGCTCGAAAATGCTACGCGAACCGAGATCACATTTCTGGAAACCCATCGCCGTGAGTATCCAGAACTGGATATGCTTTCCGTTCCCCGCCGCAACTACCCCTCTGATGGGATGGCAGCACACATGATTGGCTACGTTGGTGAAATCTCTGATCGTGATCTGGATCAACCCGAGTGGGCACTAATGCGGCTGGGCGCGATTGTCGGCAAGAGCGGCATCGAGCGCCAATACGATCATTTGCTGCGGGGCGAAGACGGGTTCCGGCGGGTGGTGGTAGACAGCATGGGGCGCGAAGCTGCGGTGCTTGATGAGCTGGTTCCGATGCCTGGTCAGGATTTGCGACTGACCATCGACCTGGATTTGCAGATAGTTGCGGAAGCTAGCTTCCACGAGGACAGCGGCGCCATTGTGGCGCTTGATCCACGAACCGGCGGAGTCCTGGCCATGGTCAGCCGTCCGGACTACAACCCCAACCTATTTGCGACCGGAATCTCTACACAGGCTTGGAATCAGATTATTGGCGATCCGGACAATCCTCTCCTGAATCGCGCCATACAAGCACAGCTCGCTCCGGGATCGGTACAGAAAATTCTAATGGCCACCGCAGGTTTGGAAACAGGGGTTATTGATAGCAATACATCACACTACTGTGGTGGCGGTGGAACCTTCTACGGTCGCTATTTCCGCTGCTGGAATGCCAAGGGTCACGGCAGCGTAAGCATTATCCGGGCCATGGCCCAATCCTGCGATGTCTTCTTCTACAATCTCGGAAAGGATTTAGGCATCGAGCGCATGGCCGAGTACTCGACCAAATTTGGATTGGGCCGGCCGACGGGGATTGATCTCCCCAATGAAGAGTCCGGGACTGTACCGTCTCCTCAATGGAAAGAGCGGCAGTTTCATGAACCCTGGTATCCGGGCGAGACGATCTCCGTAGCGATCGGGCAAGGCGCTTTGACCGTAACACCCGTACAGTTAGCCTATGCCGTAGGGGGCATTACGTCCGGCGGCGTCTTCAACCGCCCCCGGTTGGTTTCAATCGCAGAGTTGCGATCATTGAATCATCCCTCCGCTATCAGCTCAGACTCCCAGCCGAGTGGCCGCCGCGAGGTACCCTTAGCCGAGGCAACCGTGCAGGTGGTTACCGATGCTATCTATGCCGTCGTGAACCAGGGCGGCACCGGCGGTAGCGCTCGAGTTCCGGGACTGGATATCGCAGGCAAGACAGGTACGGCGCAGGTGGCCAGCCTCTCTCTAGCCAAGGGCGGGGGCAAGGGACTAGATTTGCGCGACAATGCCTGGTTTGTTGGTCTTGCGCCGCGCCGCAATCCGGAGATTGTGGTGGCGGTTCTCTACCAGAGTGGCGAACATGGCGCTGCCGCCGCTCCTGCGGCCCGTGACGTCATCAAGACCTACTTTGATAAGAAGAAGGGACTCCAGCCTCCGTCTGTAAATTCCACCCTGACACAGGCCAGGCCGGCTCCCGTTCCGAACGCCACTCCAAAACCTGCTCCAGAATCTGCTCCAGGTTCCGCAGCGCCGGCGACCAGCCCTTCCGTGCCCCTGCCATCGTTGCCACTTCCGCCGTCGCCTGTGCCTGCGGTGTTGCCTCCTGCAAATCCAGCTCCCGTTGCCGCAAGTCCGCAACCGGCTGCGTCCCCCGCAGCGCTAATGATCAGTGGTGGCAACTCAGGATGAATGGGAGCCGGTAGAGCGAGGATAGAACTGTGATCCAGCAGCCGCGATGGCTATGAAAGTGAGTAGAAAGTTTGTCCACTCGATCGATATCATTTCGGGATTTTGACTGGACGATGTTCGGCATCCTGCTGTCCATCTCGTTGCTTGGCGTGCTGCAGATATACAGCACGACATGGAACACGCCGTTTGCGGGGGCCCACCAGAAGCAAATGCTGTGGATCGGCATCGGCATCGTAGTCATGTTCATTGTTGCCCGCATTGATTACCACTCATTGTTGAACTATGCTCCATGGTTCTATCTGGCTACCCTCGGATTTCTAGCCGCGCTTCTGGTGGTGGGCATCGAAATCGCCGGTGCGCGCCGCTGGTTTCGCATGGGGGGCGTGAGTTTCCAAGTCTCCGAATTCGCCAAGTTTGGACTCATCCTGCTTTTGGCGCGCTTCTTCAGCGAGCAAGACTCCCGGGAAGTCTCCTGGCAGGATGCCGCCAAGGTTGCCGCAGCGGCGGGAGTGCCGTTCCTGTTGGTTGCCGGACAGCCCGACCTGGGTTCCGCCTTGACGCTGATCCCGATCGCCATCGCGGTGCTGTTCCTGGCAGGTTTCCCCTTGCGCTACTTTGCCATTATCGTTTTGGCCGGAGTGCTTGCATTGCCGGTTGGCTACCACTTTCTGAAACCATATCAGAAGAATCGCATAGCCACCTTCCTAAATCCTGAGGCTGATCCCAAGAACACTGGATATCAGGTCATGCAGTCCCGAATCGCCATAGGATCTGGGGAGATTTGGGGTAAAGGCATTGGGCAGGGCACTCAGACGCAACTGCGATTTCTGCCGGTAGCCCACACCGATTTTATTTTTGCAGCTTTTAGCGAAGAACATGGCTTTGCCGGTGTATTATTAACTCTTGTACTTTATTTTGCCTTGTTGATGCGGTTGTTGCGGACGGCCGAGACCGCCCCGGATAATGCGGGGATGTATATCATTGGGGGTACGGCTGGGATACTTCTGTTTCAGATCCTGGTCAACGCGGGGATGGTGATTGGTTATATGCCAGTTACTGGAATTCCTTTGCCTCTGATGAGTTATGGCGGGTCATCGGTGTTATTTACTTGGATGGCGATGGGCCTGGCAGGTAGTGTGCAAGTCCGTCGCTTTGTGAATTAATGGTTCTGCGTCCGTTAGGGGCAACCCTTGGGAGTGAACGGGACCCCAGTTTTTAGAGACAGTAGTTTGACTATAAAGATTTTTGAATTAAAGGAAGAAGAATCAATCGGCGGAGTTCCCCTCGAAAGTGTTCGTGGTGCGCCTCCGTCAGGCATTACAAGTTGAGCGACGGGATTGTCCCGCAAGGCGGGTAGAGATCCTGAAAGGCTCCAGAAACAGTTTTGACAAGCTGGTATGTAGTTTTAGGTAGGGAAACGCGAATCCTCTTGCTTAGAGTGATTTTCAGCGGATTCGAATAGGCCGAACGCGCCGGAGATATCTTGAGACCAAACGGAATTTCGACTCAACAATTCACATGCAAGTTCCGCTTGGCAGTCCCGGCCATGGTCCGCTCAATTTGTTTTGCAACGCTGAGCGCCGCGTCCCGTATCCAGCCGTGTCCAAACCTTTGCGGTCCTGAGGTTGGCGGGAATCCCCCAGCCTAGCCTACAGTACAGCAGACCGCAGCCTTTCACTCTCTCTCCAGCCCTTCCCGGCAACCTCCCGTCATTTAGGAGAGGTTCATGGCAAAAGAAATGGTAGTCTCCTCAAACCCACACGAAACTCGTGTGGCGATTCTTGAGGATGGTCTTGTCTCAGAAATTTTCTTTGAGCGCGAGCAGACGTATAGCCTGGCAGGCAGCATCTACAAAGGCCGCGTAATGCGTATCCTGCCCGGCATGCAATCGGCTTTTGTCAACATTGGCCTGGAGCGCGATGCCTTTCTGTATGTCTCCGATTTTCTGGAGGGTCTGGAAGAGTACGACCAGCTGATGCACACGTTGGAGGAGCGCACTCCTCCACGCGGCAGCGCGGAGGAGGATGCCGAGTTGTCTTCGGCGGACGCCTTGGTGGAGGTCGGCACAGCACAAGTTGCTCCTTCCGTGGCACCTCTGGATGGCACTCCTGAAACTTCCAATCCAACTGGCCCGTCAAGCGCATCACCCCCTCGCCCGCCACAGGGCGATCGCGGCCGCGACGGTGGGCGTGGCCGGAGTGATCGCGGGTGGCGATACGGCCGACGCGGTCGAAGCGGTGCACCGCGTGGTGGTAAAGGTGGCATTCCTGACTCCAAGTACGCTCGCACCGGACCCGAGTCGGCGCCACCCCCTCCGAATGAGCGCCCCATTGAGGCGGTCACGGAACCCGAAGTTTCCGAGCAACTAGTTTCTGCGCCTGAAGTTTTGGATCAGCCTGTGGCGCGCATCCTGCTTCCGGGTGAATCGTTGGCTAAATACCGTGAGCAGCCCAGCCCTTCCGATTCCACAATGGAAATCGCCGGCTCGCATGAATCCCCCTTGGAAATTTCTCGTGGCAATGAAGCGGTTGAGCCGGTTCACGAGGAAGAGATCGCAGCCATGCCCGTCGCTGCATTGGATGTGGTCGTTGCCGCCGTTCCCGCAACGGTGCAATCGAAAATAGAAGCGCAAGACGAGGTGCTGGATGAAGTGCTGGCCGAGGCAGACGGCGCTCTCAGTGCGGAGCCGCTTGAGCAGGAAGCCTCTGAAGTGATCAGTCATCCACTAGCTTTTACCCCGCGGCCATTTGACCTTCAGGCTTTTGCTGAATCCAGCCCGGAGGACATGACCGCCGAGGAGATGGATGCCGCCGGTGAGCAGGTGCTGCGGGAGGCTGCTGCCGAATCGGCTGGCGCTGGCATTGATTGGGAATCACGAGAGGAAACGCAGGATATCTCTGGTGAGATGAGCGCGGAAGAGTCCGGAGAAGAAATCTCCACTCCGGCAGATAATGAATCCGGCACCCCCGCAGAATCGGGAGAAGCTCCAGCCGGAAGGGAAGGCGCACCGCGCGAAGCGGCTGTCCGTGAGGGTGGCCGCAACCCTCGCTTCCAGCGCCGAGGGCGTTCGCAAGCCCGTCGCGGTGGGCCGCGGCGTGATGGTATGCCGCCTCGTGAGGGCCTGCCGCCGCGCGAGGATGCAGCGCCTCCGGATCCCGGCCGAGACCAAGTTCTCGACCAAGGTCGAGCGCAGGGTCGAGCGCAGGGCCGCCGTCCGCAACGCAACGGCAACGGGCCTCGGGAAGGCCAGCGCGATACTCCGCGCGACACCCCGCGCGACGGGCAGCGTCAGGGTCAGGCTCCACGCCCGCTGATTGGCGACATGCTCAAGGAAGGCCAGGAGATCATCGTCCAGATCGCCAAGGAGCCGCTCGGCAAGAAAGGTGCGCGCATCACGTCGCACGTCGCGCTGCCGGGCCGCTATGTGGTCTACATGCCCACGCTCAACCACATTGGCGTGTCGCGCAAAGTGAGTTCGGACGAAGAGCGCCAGCGCCTGAAGCGCGTTGTGCTGGACGCCGCGAAAAACTTTGCCGGGGGATTCATCGTGCGCACCGCGGGCGATGGTCGCAGCGATGAGGACATTCGCCAGGACGTGCAGTATCTGACGCGCCTGTGGCTGGACATCAAGGCCAAGGCAGAGAAGTCCAACGCGCCGTCGCTGCTGCATCACGATCCCGACCTCGTCCTGCGCACGCTGCGCGATCAGCTTTCTCCCGAGTACACCACCATCTGGGTGGACAACGAGCAGGTCTATGAGCAGATTCTGCTGATGGTCCAGAAGTTCCAGCCCACGTTGGTGGGTCGCGTGCGGCTCTACACCAAAGAAGTGCCGCTCTTTGAAGAGACCGGCGTTCAGGATGAGCTGAACAAAGCGCTGAAGCCCAAAGTCTGGCTCAAGTCGGGTGGCTACATTGTCATCAATCAGACCGAGGCGCTGGTGGCCATCGACGTCAACACGGGCAAGTTCGTGGGCAAGTCGAATCGCCTCGAAGACACCATCGTCAAGACCAACCTCGAGGCCATTCAGGAGATTGTGCGGCAGATTCGCCTGCGCGACCTGGGCGGCATCATCGTCATCGACTTCATCGACATGGACGAGCGCAAGAACCGCGCCAAGGTGATGATGGAACTGGAAGACGCAGTGCGGGCGGACCGCTCGCCGTCCAAAATCCTTTCATTCAACGAATTCGGCCTGGTGGCTCTTACGCGCAAGCGTGTGCGTCAGTCGCTCGAACGCGCCCTGTGCACCTCCTGCGTCTATTGCGACGGATCGGGCATGGTGAAGTCGCCCGCAACGGTGAGCCTGGAAATTCTCAGCGAAGCCAAGAAGGTATGCGCCGATTGGACGGGCAAACAGGTAACCATTCGCGTGAATCCCGAGGTAGGCAAAACCCTGAAATCCACCGCTGCCAGCATCATCGAATCCATTGAAGAGATGACCGGCAAGGGCGTCATCATCCGCAACGACCCCAGCGTCCACATGGAGAACTTCTACTTCGACTAGGGATGTGAATTGAATTTGCGAAATGGGAGAGCAGGAAGCATCGCTTCCTGCTTTTCTTTCTTGCGGCTCAATCAACAAATAAATAAGGTCGTCATTCCGAGCGAAGCGGGGAACCCGCTTTTCCAACTGCCGCGTTGGCTTCCTGTGATCTGCTGCCGGAAGACCTCCGTCCCATCCGCCAGAAAACTATCAACCCGCATAGTGTCAACAGCGAGACCGACGCACCGATCCAGAAATGCCGGGGGCGGAAGCGCATCTCGATGCGATGCGATCCAGCGGAGACGGGCAAGGCGCGGAAGATGCTGTCGGCGCGAAGAACTTCCGCCGGTTGGCCGTCGATCGTCGCTTCCAATCCCGGATAGAAAATCTCATTTACCAGAACTATTCTCGGCTTCGCTGAAGCCACAGTGAACGAATACCGATTGGCCGAAACATCGTAGTCCCGGAACTTGAAGTCACTGCCAGTCATTGCGGGAGTCGCTGTGCCTTCCGGCGACGGCGTTTTGGGCAGGCGAATCAGAGTGAGTCCGTAGATGCTCATGTCGGATTTTTGATGGGCGGTCAGAGTGATGCTGCCAGCGCCTGCCCGCAACTCAAATACTCCCAGGTCCACGGTGCGCGTGGACGCGCAGAAGTATCCGCCGGAGCGTGGAACCTTTGTCGGCTGGCCTTCCTGCAACTGATCGTCTTGCTGAACTTTCGCGGTAACGATAGGGAAGGGGTCCGTTTGCTGGGTGAAGTACTCGGCGGAGATCAGATAGTTCCCGGGTTGGACGTTCGCGGGCAGGGGGAAGCGCTGCCAGTCATCTGGAAAGTTTCCCCAATAGGCGCGATACCGGCGCGGCTCAGAGCAACTGCCATCGTCGATCACGCCTCCGGTGGAACCCTCTTCGGCTGAGGGCAAGGTGTAGGTCTGTAACTCTTCAATCGGGAACGCGGGATTTGCAGGGACGTCTCCGCGCTCCATAACTAACGCACTTCGGGCAGTGAACCAGAGCGAGTTCATCAGCGCCAGCGCCGCAGCGTTGTCAGGAACCACGTACGCCCGGTCAAACATCCAAGCGCGCGAGAGGAAATTGCGGTTCTCGTAAATCTTGTACCAGCCCAGGCCGTCGTAGACTTTCTTCAGGTTCGCCATTTTCTCCATATGCATGTCGGCTTCGCGGATCGAGACCGTCAGGTAATACTTGATGCCCAGCAAATCCTGCATGCCGGATTGCAGATTGTTGTCCGGCCCGGCATCGGCCCACGCGTAGGCGTTGGTCTGCATGAACTGGCGCACGTATTCGTTGTAGCGGCGCGGCAGCACCGGGTTCCAGCCATACGTGCCGGGGATGCGCACGAGGTTCCAGTAGTTATTCGGCCAGCCCATGGTGTTGGCCACGCGAAAATCTCCGGACTGATCCGCGCGGAGGAATGCAATCTCCTCCTTGCGGTCATAGAGTGAGTCGTAGCTCATGAATAGCCGTGGATCCCGCGGCTCGGCGTTGAATGGGTTGTTCATGTGGAAGTTGAACAGCTCCGCGGCGGCGAGCAGGAGAATCGTCCACTGGACGGCATGAATGCGCCGCAGCTCCATCGGCCACGCGAGCACAAACGCTGAGACGATTCCGAGGCCCAACAGCATGTACCAGTAGTACGGTATGATCCCGAGCCACCCCCAGTGCAGCCCTCCCAGCACGGCAAACGCGAAGGCGGCAAGGACGAAAACGCGCAGCCAGCGGAGGTGGAACCTTCGTTTCTCTTCATCCTCCAGCGCCGCCGCGCCCACACCCGCCATCACCGCTGCCGAGAAGATGGCTAGGTTGACGAAGATGAAGATGTTGCGGAACAGCTTCAGCAACGGCAGGCTGTAGTTGAGCTTGAAAAACGGTCCATTCGTGCCGAGCGATGCGAGCGAGAAGACAATGATCATGCCCAGCCAGAAGAAGTTCTTGCGCCGCGCCATCTCCACCAGCCCCACCAGCGCCAGCACACAGCCCGGCACGCTGATGAAGGCGATTTGGTAGCTGGGCCATGGGATCAGGCGAAGTTGCGCGCCGTGGAACTCGCCGAAAAAGTTGGGCAGAAAGTAAGTCCACAGATAGCGCGGATCACGTCCGCCGGCCATGACCTCCGGCGTCAGTTGCGAGCGAATCGAGAGTGCGCCAAGCTCCGCGGCCGGGATAAGCTGGACCATCGCCAGCCCAGCCCCAATTAAGGCAATCGTTCCGAGAAGCAGAATCCAATGCGGCCACAGGATTTTTCTGTCCGCCCCGGCGCAGGCTTCATAGAAGAAGTAAAGAAATAGCAGCAGCCCGAGGTATACCGCGTGCTGGTAATGGCCGGTCAGGCAGACCATCCCGTACGCGCCGCCGGCCAACGCGCCCGCGCGCCAGTCCCGGCCATGCAACGCGCGCCGCGCCAACAGGAACACCAGGGGGAACCAGCCGAGCGCGTTCACGATGGACTGGTGCTGCGCGTGCGTGGTCAGCGGCCCGCTGAACATATAGATTACGCCGGCGATGAGCGCGGGCAGATGCTTCTTCGTCCAGTCCTTCACCAGCCAATACATGCTGAGTCCGGCGAGGAAATAGTGGACGACAATTTGAATCTCCAGCAACTTGTAGGAAAGCGGATAGAACAGCCGCGACACCAGCATCAGCCAGTTTGGTGGATAGAATATCTGCGCCTCGGGGTCGGCGATCACTGGGTAACCCGCAAAGTTGAACGGGGTCCACAGCGGCAGGCGAAAGTGGCGCAGCTCTTCATGGACGTATCCAAGCAACGGGTAAAAGAAATCCACCGCGTCCCAGGGGATGATGGCGCGATTGGTGAAGAGAATTCTGGAGTAGAAAATGAGGGTCAGCAGGGCCAGGACGATGGGTCCACTCCAGCGAGATTGTTCCGAGAGCAGCCCGAAGGCCTTCCGCATAAGCGAGCGCAGCAGGATCATAAGTTAGTGGCCTGATTAGCTGGTTTCAGTATAATCAGTGTATGCGAAAGTCGTCAATCAACTTAGCACGACTGGTGGGACTTCTTCTCCTGGCGGTGTATCCCGCATCAAGTCTTTTGGCGCAGCAGCCGCAAGCGGGAGAGCCGGATAAAGTAAAGCCGGTAACGTTGCGTATCGGTGTGCCCAACAAGCAGAGCGAACGCGATGTGGTATTTTCGCTGATCGTGGAGACCTCGGGCGCGGCGTCGGTGGGACGCATTCGCGCGGAACTCGAGCTGAGCGCGATGGACGGCTGGAGCTTTCGCAACATTGAGCAGACGCGCGGGCTGAACCTGCGCAGCACGGCGAAGAAGCGTAATCAGGGCGCGGGCACGCTGGTGATTGACTGGGATATCTCGGCCGAAGGCAATGAGTTGCCCACCGGCCACGTGGCGTTGCTCCGTGTTCAGGCGGACAAGAACAGCAAGTCGCCGGGACCGGCCTCGGATAACCCGCCGACGCTGGTGGTGCGCAAGATGTCCTGGGGGTTGGCTGAATTTGAAAAGCCGCCGGAGGGGTTGCCGCAACTGGAAACGCCGGACAACCTCACCGGCAATCCAGACGTCTCCTGCTTCTTCTTCACTCACTAATATGCTTATGCCGATGGTGTACCGCAAACAGAGCCGCGCCCGGGAGGGAGCGGTTAACTGGCACAGGCTGGCGTGCTTGACGAGAAACCGCTCCCTCCCGGTCGCGGCTCTGTTTGCTCAGCGGCGGATCAGATACATGAACCACGCGCCGCCGACGATGACGGCGGAAAATATGCCGAACACCTGTAAGCCGTAGCGCAGCCGCTCGCGATCCGTACTCTTGCTGGTGACGCCGAAGACCACGCTGGTGGCGATGGCGAAAATCATGGCGGCGGTAAAGTGGGAACTGTTCATCGAATCCTGCGCCTTCCTAATGGAAATTTCTTAGCTCTTCTTGCCCATGGCGATGTCGTAGGCGTCTAGAATCGCCAGCACGTTCAGCAGTCCGGCGACGATCAGAAACTTTGAACCGTAATCGGCGTGTGGCGCGGCCGTTATGGTTGAGGTGTAGCCGGAAAACTTCGCGCCGAAGTAAAACAATCCCGCGCACAGATTCCCGAGAAATCCAAGTGTATCGACGGGATTGCCGCGCGCGGGCTCAAAGAAGCTGCCTGCATTGGCAAGGCCGAAAACAAATAGTAGTCCAATTGAACCCAGTAGCAGTCCTCCACGGCCCCAGCGGCCTAGCAGGAAATGTCCGCCTCCGGGCAGCAACCATCCAGCCACCAGCGGGCCCACGGGCAGCGCCGGCTTCGCTTCAGTGAGTACTTCCGCTTTCCTCGACATTAGGGCTCCCATCTTCGCACCGGTCAACTCACGGCTCGATACAAATCCTCACGATCTCATTTTGCACCGCGCCAGTGATGCGCGCCGCGCGCGGCTCCACGTAAACATCCAGTTCACTGCGTACGCCGAACTCGGGCAGGTAGATACCAGGCTCGATCGAAAAGCAGGTTCCGGGGATGACAGGACGTTCGTCGTGCGTCTCCAGATCATCCATGTTGGCGCCGTTGGCATGCACCGACTGGCCGATGGAGTGTCCCGTGCGATGCACGAAATAGTCGCCGTACCCGGCTGCCTCGATCACCGAACGCGCGGCCCGATCCACTTCATAGCCGCGAATCACTTGCCCCGCTCGCATGGCTTCATCGACCGCCGCGACCGCCGCGTCGCGCGCCTGCCGCACGATGGCGAAAACAGTTTCAATCTGCTCGGGCGGCTGCGGGCCGGCAAATCCGGTCCAAGTAACATCATAGTAGACTGCGCCGGGCTTGTCACATTTCGCCCAGACGTCCAGCAGCACAAAATCCCCTGCGCGAATCGAGCTTGACCCAGCGGCCTGCGGCGCGTAGTGCGGAATGCCGGAGTGCGCGTTGGCGGCGACGATGGGCGGTGAATCGGAGACCAGGCCGTGTCGCGCCAGCCGCTCGGCCATCCATTGCTGGGCTTGGTGTTCGGTGAAGGCCCCATCCCGCGTGATACTCTTGCCAATCTTCGCGAAAGTTTCCCGAACGATCTGGTCGACGGCGCGGCCTGCCTCGAGATGCAACTCCAGCGCCGCCGCCGACCACCGCGAATCGCAGCGCTGGACCAGGTTCCCCGAGCTGATCACTTCATGGCCGAAGCTGCGAACCAACTCCACCGTCCCCGCATCGGCCATGGATACCGACGGCAGTTGATTGAGCGGTGAGTATTGCATGGCGATCGTTCCGTAAGGCGCGAGCATCTCCCGCAGACGCTCCTGCAACTCCACCCAACCACGATAGACGCGCACCGTCCCGGGCAGCGCGGCAAGCTGATCGCTCTCGATGCGATGCAGCAGCTTCACGGGCGCGCCCTCCGCGGGCACCAGATAATACCAGCGCCGCGTCATCCAATCGCCCTTGGGCAGATCCAGCAGCGTGCGCGCCACGTGGTCGCGGCGATGAAAATCGCAGAACAGCCACGCGGGAATGCCTTCGTCGCGCAGCGCCAGCTGGATTGCTTCCATGTTCATCTTTGCCTGTTCCCTCGATTGGACTCCGCCGCCGCGCGCTGAGTTGGCTGAACGTTCGCCGTTGTCTCGGAAATTCCGGCGAGCGTGCGCACGTCCGCCTCGCTGATGCTCTCGAGCGCAATCACTTTCTGCCGCGCCGTGTGTCCCGACACGATGCGCACCCGCGAACGCGCAATGCCCAGGCCGCGCGCGAAGAATTCAATGCAGGCCTCGTTGGCTTTGCCGTCCACAGGAGGGGCGGTGAGGAATAATTTCCACTCATCCGGCTGCCAGGGCTTCAGAGCGTTGCGGGTGGCGCGCGGCTGGACGCGCACGCGAAGGTTCATCACTTTGCTCCGGCCCCATCTCCGTCGCGTTTCGTGCGCGGGCCAAAAATCGCGGTGCCGATGCGCACCATGGTCGCGCCTTCTTCGATGGCAATGGGGAAGTCATGGCTCATTCCCATGGAGAGCTCCTGCACCCAGGCGTGGCCCTCGGCGCGCAGGCGATCACGCAACTCGCGCAACTTTCGGAAGAAGGGTCGCGAGGCTTCGGGATCATCCATGTACGGCGGGATCAGCATCAGTCCCTGCGGATCCAGATGATCGAGCGAACCAAGGATGGTGGCCAAGCGTGACGCGTCCGATTCTGCCGCGCCGGTTTTGCGATCTTCCTGCGCCAGCTCTTCGCCGAGCTTGATTTGCAGCAGGACTTTCAAGCGCTTGCCTTGCTGCGCCGCTGCCTCATTGAGTCGCCGCGCCAGGCGCTCACTGTCTATAGTCTGAATATAGTTAAAGCCGAGGGCCAGCGAAACTTTGTTTGATTGCAGGTGTCCGATCAGATGGAATTGCACGCCGGGCAGGGCACTGGCTAGATTGAGCACGGGGGCCTTCTCCTGAAACTCCTGAACACGATTTTCACCGAACTCGCACAGTCCGGCATCATAGGCAGCTCGGATGGCCTCGGCGGGAAACGTCTTGCTCACGGCGATCAGCCGCACCGCATCCGCATTGCGGCCCGAGCGATGGGCTGCAACCCGAATTGCTTCCAGTACTTCAGACGCGTTGGTGGCGATGTGTTCGGTGGTCAACATATACAAAAGTTCGCGTAACATTGATTTTAGCACTCTGGATCGAACGCGCGCGCTGTCCAGCCTTAACCAGATGGAAGTGCTATCATAATAGACACCCTAGCTATCGGACTACATCGTGAAACCTTCGGGCAAGTTCATCACATTGGAAGGAATTGACGGCTGCGGGAAGACGACGCAGGCGGCGCTGCTGGCTGAGTATCTGGAGCAGCGCGGATATCCCGTGCGGCTAACGCGCGAACCGGGCGGCACCGCCGTGGGTTGTGAGGTCAGCAAATTGGTGCAGACTCCCGGGCCGGAGCAGCTCTCGCCATTGGTTGAGTTGACGCTGATGTTTGCGGCGCGCGTGCAACATATCGAGCACATTATTGCTCCGTCGCTGGCTCACGGCACGCACGTCATCTGCGACCGGTTCAGCGACTCGACCATCGCCTATCAGGGCTTCGGGCGCGGTATTCCGCTCGATACTATTGACCTGCTCGATCAACGCCTGTGCGGTGGGCTACGGCCCGGGCTTACGCTGGTGATCGACGTGGACGTCCCTGTCGCCGCGGCACGCACGTCGGGGCGAAATCGCGGCGCTGGCGTCAGCGACACGCGCTTCGAGCAGGAAGGCCTCGATTTCTTTAGTCGGGTTCGCGGTGGCTACGTCGCCTTGTCCCAACAAGAGCCGAAGCGTGTGCTTTTCATCGACGGCTCAGGCAGCATCCAGGTGGTACACGCGGGGGTTCGATCCGCCGCCGAAGAATTTCTGCGATCTAGTTGAGGCGAGAGTGCAGCGAAAATCAATCAGGAAGCAATAGGAGATTTGACAGTCCGCTTGGGCAGGCATTGTTATGGGGTTTTCTGATTATCGTGGGAACTCGGAGGTGGTGGCGGCGCTGCGCGGGATGCTGGCGCGTGATCGCCTGCCGCACTCACTTATTTTTGCAGGTCCGTCAGGCGTTGGAAAATACACGCTGGCGTTGATGCTGGCTCGCGCGATTCATTGCGTGGACAACGCTGGCCTGGCGGGCAGTGCCGGCCCGCAGGATTTCTGCGGCCACTGCTTCAACTGCCGGTTGCTGGATGCCGTCGGCGACCGTCGCGCCGCCGTGGCTCATGCCGAGCAGGAGCGTGAAGCGCTCTCCAAGCGTCCGCGGGAAATTCCGCTGATCATTCAGCCACACCCCGACGTCACAATCTTCGCGCCGAATGGCCCGCTTAGACTGTTTCAAATCGAGCAGGCGCGGCACCTGAAGCAATCGCTCGAATTTGTCGCCACCGGCAGGCAGCGACGCATTTTCATTCTTCCTGAAGCGGATCGCATGGACGCGGCGGCGGCAAACTCGCTGCTCAAGTCGCTGGAGGAGCCGCCTGCGGATACCGTGCTGATCCTGACCACCGCGAGCGATGCGGCGTTGCTGCCCACCATCCGTTCGCGCTGCGTGCCGCTATGGTTCAGCCCGGTCAGTACTGCCGAAATCGTCACATTTCTGAATGAGCGCGGCGTGGGTGAGAACCAGAAAGAGCGCGAGTGGCGGGCCGCTGTAACGGGAGGATCGCCGGGATCTGCGTTGCGTCTGGACCGCGAGCGTTACCTCATTCAGCGTGATGCCCTGTTGTCATTGTTGGCCGCTGGCGCAACCGGGCCGAACTTCGCGGAGCTGCTGACGCAGGCGCAGAAGCTCTCTGGCAAGGATGAGTCACTTGAAAAACTTCTCGAAATTCTATATATTTTGTTTCAGGATATCCTGCATATCGAATCAAAGGCTAACGGGGAACCGCTTCGCAATTCGGACCGGCCGAAAACTCTAGTGCAGGTGGCTCATGCTCTGGGCGTGGAAGGGCTGCGTAGGGCGGCTGCCAACCTGGATATGATCGAGCGAAACTTGCGGCGAAATGTTCCAGCGCGGCTTTCACTGGAAGCCCTCGCGCTTGGGCTTGCGGAGGCTGGCACACCGTCCCGCCGGATATCTTGAAGGCCCACAACTAATCGGGCCGCAAACTACTTTTGGAGACCGAGCTGATTTCGGATCTTGTGAAAGCCCTTGTGGCTTTCAGGCAAATAGGAACTTTTTGAGGTGAATAAAATGACACGATATCCAGTCCCTCCCACGGGAACCAGAGAGTTGTCCCGGGAGATGCCCCGTGACAACGATGATTCACGCGAGCCACGCCGGGGACCGGCCTGGGATGAGATGAGCGGCAACCGCAAGCTGATACGTCCGTCGCTGACCGATATCAACAGGGAACCGGCAGGCAATCGTGATTCGGGTGGCAGCCGCCAAGCCCGCAAGCGTCCCGTGCCTTCGGACTCCACCAACGCCGAGAATTTTTATTACGTCAAGCAGATGCAGTCCAAGACGCCTATGGTGATCGTTCTCACCGATGGCGAAATCTTGCATGGCGTAATCGAATGGTATGATCGCGCCTGCATCAAGGTACACCGCACGGGCGAACCCAATCTGCTTCTTTACAAAACCAGCATCAAGTATCTCTATAAGAAAAATGAAGGAGACTAGCGGGGGCCCCGTTTCTCGCGCTGGTTCAGCTTATTTTTCTTTGCGAGGCTATCCGCGAGCCGCCGTTCACGGCGCTGGCCCGCTTCGCGAAAGCGGCGCTTTTCGTCGTCGGTTTCAGTGATTACCGGTGGCACTTCGCGCGGGTTGCCATCATCGTCCACGGCGACAAACGTCAGATAGGCCGAGCTGGTGTGTTCGCGGGTTCGGTTATAAACCCCTTCTCGATATACCTTAACGCCCACCTCCATTGATGTCCTGAAGGCGCGGTTCACCGACGCCCTCAAGATAATGATCTCTCCCACGCGGATAGGAACTCGGAAGTCCATGTGATCCATGGATGCCGTAACGACATAGGAGCCGGAGTGCCGGCCGGCGGCGATGGCTGCCACGATGTCCACCTGATGCATGACCATGCCGCCGAGGATGTTGCCCATGGGGTTGCCGTCGTTGGGCAGCACCATTTGGGTAATCTCGGACTGCGACTCGCGCACCGGCTTGGGATCCAGTGTTCTTGCGTGTGTCACGCTCACGTGTCGCGCCGCATCCCATTTTGATTTTCCCGTCATCATTTCCTCTCTGCGGCAAACTTTTCCTGCATCATTTGATTATATTCTCTCGATTTGCCTCGCGGCACGCTTAACGTTGTCCAGTTTTCTCCGACGAAATGCTTGGCCAGCATCACCATCTGGCCGACATGGCCGGCGTGGTGGTTCAACTGGCGCAGCACGGAGCGGCGCACGGTGTGCGGCTCGCCTCGGATAGTGATGGTGCGGTCGAGGTCGGCCACGCCGAGCTTGCCGAGTTCGGCGGACAGAAACTCCCAGGAGTCCGCCAAATCCTTGCGCAATCGCTGGGGCGTGTCCGCATCGTTGGCGATAAATTCGGCGTCGCGGTCGCGATCCGGTTTGTCGCCATCAGTGGTGAGGAAATCCGTCCAGCGCGAGCGGATGTTGCCCGCCAGATGCTTCATGATCTCCGCCAGCGAATTGGTTCCCGGATCGAGCTTGCGATAAAGGTCCTGTTCGGAGACCTGTGCCAGCGCGCCATCGGCATTGCGGCGCATTTTCTCAAATTCACGAAGGCAATCGTTCAGGAATTCGCTTTTCGGCATGGTTTAATTCCTTCGCTGATCGGATTAGCGGTGGGGCCTTTAGGTGACTCGCCACCTCATCTTGAAGAAGCGAGTATACACCGTTACCCCAGCAGGCTTGCCGGACGAAAAGACTTCAATGGAAATTTGCGCGGAAGTGCCCTCTTGGGTGTATATTGTGGAGCTATCCGGTAATTCATGGCAGTGACATCTGCAGGGACCGATTTGGCATCGAACTTTAAGGCGAGGCAGGCAAGGACAGTCTTTACTAAGGAGAAATCTCATGTTGCGAAACCGTTTGATCGGTGAAGGCTTGGCCGCCGCGAGGCGCGTGGCATTCCTCATCATGTTAGGAGCTGGCGCGCTGGTGGCACAGCAGCCTAATATTATTTTGACCAACGGCAAGGTGCTCACGGTGGACCCGAAGTTTTCGATCGCGCAGGCGGTGGCCATCACCGGCAACACCATTAGCGCGGTGGGCACTTCGGCTGACATTGCGAAGCTGGCCGGGCCGAATACTCAGGTGATCGACCTGAAGGGCCGCACCGTAACTCCCGGCTTTATGGACACGCATCGCCACTATACCGCCGAGGGCATGATCGACAACGAAGTCGATAGGACCGTGTTCCGAGTGGATTGGGGCGGCATCAGAACCAAGGAAGACGCGCTCAATCAGATTTCCGGCATCATCAAGAAAAACAACTTCAAGCCCGGCGAGTGGGTTCACTTTCAGAACGCCGTCGGCTTCATGGGTCTGGCTTCGCCTACCACCGTGCTGCACAGCAGAATTCTCTTTGACGAGCTGAATCGCTGGGAGCTGGACAAAGCCGCGCCCAACAATCCCATCATTCTGTCGCTGGGCATCCCCGAATACAACGGCCTGCTCATCAACGGTGTGGCCATGGATATCCTGTGGAAGGAGTACGGGGATTTCATCAAGCAGAACGGTCGCTACTGGATCAACTCCGCCGGCATTCCCGACGGCCATCTGGAGTCGGTCGCCACGCGGCCCATCATGATGAAGTATATGCCGCATCCCACCGCCGAGGTGCAGGCTCCCGGATTCCGCAAAATTCAGGAAGCCCTGGCCGCCATGGGCCTCACCACCGTCTCCGGCAGATACCCGGCTTATCGTGTCGAGAGCCTGAAGCTGCTCGAGGCGCGCGGCCAGCTGATTTCGCGCGTTGCCTACGGACTGGAAGATGAGTTCGGCGTGATCAAAGACCCCGCCAAGGAACTGGGCCGTCTGAGGTCGTTGATTGGCGCGGGCACGGACAAGATTTGGATCACTTCCGTCTCACCGTCCTCCGTTGATGGCTCAGGCAGCCGCATGTGCTCGAATCAGCCGAAGAACTCGAAGGGCGCGATCGACCACCTTTATCCGGTGGGCCAGTGCTATCAGGATGGCGAGTATCGCGGCGCCGCCGGACGTACGGCACAGATCCCCAAGAACTATTATCAGGACTGGATCATGGCCAGCGCGCAACACGGCATTCGCTTCGCCAACACGCATATGTCAGGCGACCGCTCGGTCTCGCTGTTCCTGAGGTTCATCGCGGAAGCGCAGGCGAAGTTTGGCCCGGGCTCCACCAAGAACTGGGCGTCGGACCACTGCGATCTGGTGAACCCGGCGGATATCCCGCTGGCGGCCAAGCTCGGCGTGCGCTTCAGTTGCTATCCCAACTCGATCAACAATGGTCCCGAGGTCGCTGAGAACTTCGGCGACAAGATCGCCAATACCTACCCGGCGCCGCTAAAGACCATGATCGACGCGGGCATCCACGTGTCGTACGAAGGCGAGGGAGCCGCGACGGTTTGGGACGGTCTGTATGCGTTCGTCACGCGCAAGGACGAGACCGGCAAAGTCTGGGGTCCGCAGGAGAAGATCGACAACGCCACCGCGCTGAAGATGGCCACCATCTGGGGCGCGGAGTACATCCTGAAGGCCGATAAATTTGGCTCCATCGAGAAGGGCAAGATCGCCGACATTCTGGTGCTCGACCGCGACTTCCTGACCATTCCCGGCGATGACATCAAGAATGTTCGCCCACTGATGACCGTCTTCGACGGCAAAATCGTTTACGTCCACACGCAGTTTTCCACTGAGTACAACCTCAAGCCCGCCGGCGCGGTCATCTCCACCTACGATGAGTTGCGCAAAGCCGCAGGCGGCGGCGTCGCGGGCGGCGGCGGTTAGTATTAATCGTAGTAGGAAATGTTATTAGCAAAGCCGCGGCACGCGAACACGTGCCGCGGTTTGTTTTGGTAGCCGCGTCAGGTGATTGTTCCGGCGCGGGGATTTCCTTTCCTTTGCTTCCTCTGCTTCGCTATTTTCTCATCATCGGCTTCAGCAGCGCCAAGGTCAGCCGGTCGATTAGCGGCGGAGCCAGCCGACGCAGCCAGCCAAAGACGCGATTGCTGCACGGGACCACAATCTCGCGCCGCCTCCAGCGCGAGGCCAGCAAAATTGCGCGCGCGGCCCTCTCCACGCTGATGCCACCCATCTTTCCCCCCAGGGCCTTTGTACCGGGCCCTTTGAAGGCGTTCACGGTGAAGTTGGTTCGCACCCGACCCAGGAACACCAGCAGCACTTGAATGTTATCAGGCCGCAGCTCCATGCGCAGGATGTCGGACATGGCCGTCATCGCATATTTCGTGCTCGCGTACGCGGTGAAGTATGGCAGCGGCAGGCGCGCGGCGACGGTCGAGATATTGATGATCTGCCCGCCACCCTGCCGGCGCATCACCGGAACGGCGGCCTGAATGGCGTGCAGCGGCCCCAGCCAGTTGGTCTTGATCAGATGCTCGCAGGCGGCCATGTCCATGTCGGCGGCGGCTGCGTACATGCCCACGGCGGCGTTATTAACCAGAATGTCAATGCGCCCGAAGCGTGCGACGGTCTGGGCGACCATGTCGCGGACTTGGTCCGGCTGGCTCATGTCGGCGGCGATCACCAGCGATTCACCGGGCAGAGACTTCGCCAGCGACACCAGCTTGTCCATCGAGCGCGCGGCGATGGCCACCTTCGCTCCCTGCGCTGCGAACATCTGCGCCAGCCCCGCGCCCACGCCCATCGACGCGCCGGTGATCAGCACGACCTTATCTTGAAAATGGTCTTGAAATTGTCCCAACGCTAGCTCTCCCTCATTCGCTTTATCCTGTGCCGCGTTCTTGACGTAGCGCCGGCATCTTGCTGGCTTATGGAGCCGCCAGGATGGCGGTGCTACATCGAACGGCAGAACTACCCATCAATCGCGCGCCGCGCAAAATGGTCAGACGAGTATAATAGCTCCATGAC
The DNA here is from genome assembly GCA_009691245.1 of Acidobacteriota bacterium. Classification (NCBI taxonomy): domain Bacteria; kingdom Pseudomonadati; phylum Acidobacteriota; species Acidobacteriota bacterium. The sequence continues at coordinate 47,621 of SHUM01000008.1, forward strand.
CGAACTGTTGCTGCCCCTTTTCCCGCTGAAGATCGTATTATTCCCTCGCATGAACTTGCCGCTGCACATCTTCGAGGAGCGATACAAGCGGATGATCAGCGACTGCCTGGAACACGCAACCGAGTTCGGCATCGTGCTGGCGAATGACGAAGGTCTATCATCGACAGGCTGCACCGCGGCGGTGGTGCAGCTCGTGAAGACGCATGGCGACGGACGCATGGATATTATTGTGCGTGGCTCGCGGCGCTTCGAGGTTCTGAATTTGAACCGGGATGAGACTTTTCTGCGCGGCGAAGTGGCTTTCTTCGATGACGAGGAGGTCGGAGAAGTAACCGTCATGGACCGGCGCCGTGATGAGGCCGTGAGTCTCTGCAATGAAGTTCTGCTATTGATTCCCACCAAAGATCGCAACCCATCCGCCGAAGCTCCTTCGCGCGCCAGTGCTCACCTGGCATTTGAGATTATCGCGCAGGTGCCCGTAGAACTTGCCTTCCGTCAATTGCTGCTGGAGATGCGCAACGAGAACGAGCGCCTCGACGAAGTGATCGAGCAGCTCGGCCAATTGAAGGGTTTTCTCTCCCGTCTCGCGGCGACGAGCAGCAAAGCGGGTTCAAACGGGAACGGCCGCCACTGATATACTGGTCCAGTCATTCATAGATCAAGTCACGGTATCAGGCATGGCCGAATACAGGCCACGCGAAGGGATTGACCGTCATGAAACTCAAGCCTCACTTGCTCGGTGAACTGCGCAGCAGCGCATACTCGGAGCAAAAATACCGGTTGCGAACTGTGAAAGATGAAATGCGTGAAAATCTCATCGCCAAGATGGAAAGCGGCGAGATGCTGTTTCCCGGCGTGGTCGGGTACGAAGACACGGTGATCCCGCAAGTGGTGAATGCCGTGCTATCGCGCCACAACTTCATCCTGCTTGGCCTGCGCGGACAAGCCAAGACGCGCCTGCTGCGCGCGCTAGTCGCACTGCTCGATGAAGAACTTCCCGTGTTGGCTGGCTGCGAGATCAACGACAATCCCTACGCTCCCATCTGCCGCTCGTGTCGATTGTTGCTACAGGAAAAGGGCGACGCCGCACCGGTGAACTTCCTGACTCGTGAGTTCCGCTATGTCGAAAAACTGGCGACGCCCGATGTAACCATCGCCGACATGATCGGCGACATGGACCCCATCAAGGCCGCTCGTGGCGGGCACCAGCTCTCCGACGAGCTGACCATTCATTACGGCTTGATGCCTCGCGCCAACCGCGGCATCTTCGCCATCAATGAGTTGCCCGATCTGGCTGGGAAAATTCAGGTGGGCCTGTTCAACATCATGCAGGAGGGCGACGTGCAGATTAAGGGTTACCCGGTGCGCCTGCCCCTCGACATCATGATCGTCTTCACCGCCAACCCGGAGGACTATACCGCGCGCGGGAAGATCATTACGCCACTCAAGGACCGCATCGGCGCCGAGATTCGCACTCACTACCCGGCCACCGTGGAGGAGGGCATCGCCATCACTGTGCAGGAGGCCTGGACGACGCGTGGCGGGTCGAAGCGGATGCAGATTCCGACATTCATTCAGGAGATTGTCGAGGAGATCGCGTTCCTCGCCCGCGGCGACAAGCGCGTGGATAAGCGCTCGGGAGTTAGTCAGCGCCTGCCTATCAGTTGCATGGAGACGGTCGTTTCGAACGCCGAGCGCCGCGCCATCAGCAATCGTGAGCGCGACGTGGTGCCGCGCGTGTCGGATATATACGCCGCGCTGCCTGCGCTGACCGGCAAGTTTGAGTTGGAATATGAAGGTGAATTGAAGGGCGCTGATCAAGTCGCGCGCGAGCTGGTGCGCGGCGCGGTCGGCAAGATATTCGACAAATACTTCGCCGATGCCGATCTGCAGCAGATTGTCCAATGGTTTGAGATGGGGGGCTCGTTGAAAGTTCCCGAGGGGGATTCCGCAAACGCCGTGGTCAATGGCCTGCGCAAGATCCAAGGACTGCTGGACAAGGCCACCGCCGCCGGTAAACCAGACAAACCCAACGACGCATGGACCGCTGCTGCCGGCGAGTTTGTGCTGGAGGGATTACACGCGCACCGCCGCATTGGCCGTAGCGAAGAGCGTGGTTTCACAATGGAATCGCGCAAGCAGCAGCCAGCGGGCCGCGAAGATATGCGTCAACCGCACCGTCGGCAATTTAACTAAAGGCTATGATGAGCGGTTCGTGATGAGTGATGAGTTGATGCACACAAAGCTATGAAGTCTATTACTTATAAAAAGTTTGATCCGTCCGACCTCGACTCACTCGACATGCAGGAGTTGATGGATAAGCTCGCCGAATTTTTCCTGCAGAGTGGTTTCCAATCGCCTTATGGCGATGACTTCGGAGAGGGCGATGAAAACTCGCTCGACCAATTGCGGCATGCCTTGCAGCAGGCGCTCCAACAGGAAGAAGGCCAGTTTGGCGAGAATGAGCAGATGAAGCGGCTGATGGAGGCGTTCCGAGACATGACGCCCGAGCAGCAGCAAGAGATGATCGACAAGCTGATCGAGCGCATGGAGCAGGAGGGCTACGTCAGCGTAACCGACCAGCCGCCACAGCAGCAGGATCAACAGCAGCAAGGCGGCGGTTCCCTTGGCGAAGAAGGCCAAGTCCGTTTTGAACTCACGGATAAGGGGCTGGACTTTCTGGGTTTCAAGACGCTGAAGGACCTGCTCGGCTCACTGGGCCGGTCTAGCTTCGGCCGCCATGATACGCGTGACTTATCCACCGGTATCGAGTCAGGCGGATCAACGAAGCCCTATGAGTTCGGCGACACCATCAACATGGATGTGACTGCCACACTCTCCAGCGCTATCCAGCGCGAGGGTTTGGCGATGCCGCTGAACATCGAATACAAAGACTTGCAAGTCCACCAATCCGAGTACCAAAGTTCCTGCGCCACGGTACTGATGCTCGATTGCAGCCACAGCATGATCCTTTACGGCGAAGACCGCTTCACGCCCGCGAAACGCGTCGCGCTGGCTCTTTCGCACTTGATCCGCACGCAATATCCCGGCGATACGCTGCACCTGGTGCTATTTCACGACTCGGCGGAGGAGATGCCGCTTTCGCAGCTCGCGCGCGCGCAGGTGGGGCCGCATTACACGAACACGCGGGAAGGTCTGCGCCTCGCGCAACGCATCCTGAACCGGCAGCAGAAAGATATGCGCCAGATCATCATGATCACCGATGGCAAGCCCTCCGCGCTCACACTCGAAGACGGTCGCATTTACAAAAACGCCTTTGGTTTGGACCCATTCGTTGTGACATCCACACTGGAAGAAGTGAGTAAGTGCAAGCGCGCGGGCATTCTGATCAATACGTTCATGCTGGCGAGCGACGCCGGGCTGATTCATTTTGTCGAGCAGGTAACGCGCTTGTGTCGCGGCAAAGCCTACTTCACCACGCCGTACACGCTTGGCCAGTACCTATTGCTCGATTACCTTAACAATAAATCGCGCACGATACATTAAAGAGTCGTTAGTTGGCTTCAACTGCGGCGATCATCTCCGCCATCCTGCCTGAATTGAAATCCTTCAGGGCCTGGCGAATCTGGTCTTCATTGTTCATTACAAATGGCCCATAGCCGGCGATGGGCTCGTCGATGGGCTGGCCGCTCATGACCAACACCATGCTGTCCTCTTTGGAAATCATCGATATCATTTCGCCCGAGCGGTCGAAAGCGGCGAGTTCCGTGGCGTTGATATCCTGCGCGCCGTTCACCTGTACGGCACCATTCAGCACAAACAGCAATGTTGTAAAGCCTTCGGGGATGTTTAGCTCAACCTTGTTTCCAGCGCGCAGGCGCAGATCCCAAAGATTCACCGGCGTGAATGTGGCCGCCGGGCCATTGACGCCATGAAGTTCGCCCGAGATGACTCGCGCGAAGCTGCCATCACTGTTGAGAGCGACGGATGGAATCTGCGCGTCCGTGATTGCCTGATAGTGAGGAGGCGACAGTTTGTCTTGCGAGGGGATGTTCACCCAGAGCTGGATGACTTCGAATGTCCCGCCCTTCTTCGTGAACTCCTGGCTGTGCATCTCTTCATGCAACAGGCCGCCCGCTGCCGTCATCCACTGGACATCGCCGGGGCCGATCTTGCCGCCGTTGCCGGTGGTGTCGCGATGCTCAACCTCTCCTTGATAAACAATCGTTACCGTTTCGAATCCGCGGTGCGGATGCCAGCCCACGCCGCGCGGCTTGGCGGCGGGCGGGAACTCCACCGGGCCGGCGTAATCCATTAGGAGGAAGGGACTGACATGCAATCCCTGGCTGTGATAGGAGAATACGGTGCGCACGGGGAATCCGTCGCCAACCCAATGCTTGTCTGTACTGCGATGAATCGTCGCAAGTTTTTTCATAAGTATCTACCGTCCGCTATCGAGGCGGCTCCGCTGGCCCTGTGCAGGACATTGGATGTTGGCAGATGGTGAAGGATTCGAGAGTTGAATCAGTCTGCCTGAAGCCGAAAGCTGGCGCCGCGAATCAGACAGGATATCAAGATCAAAGGTGGAGGGGCCGCAATTACCTGGCCTCTTCGTGCCAATGGGTTTTCATCCAATAGGCGCGTCGTGTTTCCTCTTCTTCCCAACTGAGCGGTCCGGGAAAGTTGGCAACATCCCAGCCCGTAACCAGCGCTGAGGTATTAGGATTTGTTATCTGATGCTCGTCACCGGGTGGCAGCAAGGGGGACTTGTCCGCGTCACGCTCGATACGGTGTTGTGGAAAGTTCTGATAGAAGACGGTCATCACGCGAACACGGCCCAGCCGGAATACGCGCTGGACTTTATCGAGATGCTCCTTCGGGAGCCGCGCGGTTAGAGAATCGCTGGTGGATGGTGGAGTTGCCATAGTGAATGTGTCGGGCGGAAAGCTAGTGGCGACCCGATCGAGAAACCCGGTGCGCTCCGCTTCACTCAACTCGACAAAGGGTCTTTCGTAATACTCCATCGCGGCGGCGTTGAAGACATTTAGATCATCGGCGGGTATGCCAGTCAATCCCTTCATCACTTCATCGGTGATGCCATGGGCTTCCAAACGGAGATAGCCGGCGTAGCCGCTCGCGGTAGGAATGAGAGTATCACCGAAAGCAGAAAATAATTGTTTGCGGTCAACGCCGGGGACTGCGCTGTAGTCAACCGCCGGCCTCGCCAGCGCGGTTGCCGCGACTCCCGGCAGAACAACGCTTGCGCCCAAGGCTCCTGCGCCGGTCTCCTTCAGGAATGTTCGTCTGGATATCGACTTGGAATCCATGATCCGCCTTTCTCGTAAGACCGAATTCAACCAGCCGGAAACGAAGTCAATCTATGCTCCGGCGCCTCGTGAAAAGTGTGTTGCTACGATACGTCGCGCTCCGTATGCGCCCATGATGGCGGCGAATAGTCCTGAGTTCACCGACGCGCGGGGATAGGAACTGGCGTCCACCACGAACAAACCCTTTACCTCATGCGACTCGAAATCACCATTGATGACCGAGTTGCGGCGGTCGCTGCCTGCCCGGCAGGTTCCGTTGGTGTGTCCGCCACCACGACCCGCGAATGAAGCGGGGAAGCGTGGAGAATACTTCGCGCCCATCTTCTTGGCCAGCTCGATAACCACCTGCTTGGCCTCTTGCATTCTTTTGTCAATGTACGGATCGCCGGGATAACTCTGGGCTCCGGTGCGCAGGTTCACGCGTCCCTTCACGTGTAGCGGCGCACGATTGAAGAGTATGGAGATTGCACCCAGCCGGGTCACGGCCGTGCGCATGAAATCCATGTGCGCCTTGCCGAAGGCCGGAGCAAACTCGCTCAAGGCGGAGATATGCGGGTAATTGATGTAGCTGAGTTCCGCAGTAGAGATGCGCACGAAGCCAGTGCCATCGGTGTAATTGGGGTCGCTCAGAAAGAAGCCTAAGCTCGAATTGGTGCCGCGACCAGGCTCTTTGATGGGTTCGGGGAAATAGAGCGGGATGCGGTAGCTGGTGTCGCCATCCAGATTGCGGCCCACATTGTCGTTCTCGACGATCACGTTATCACCCAACTCATCCTTGGGGCCGTAGCCGGAGCGCGCCAGCAGAAGAGGGCTGCCCCAGGTCCCGCAGGAGACGATCACTTTTTCTGCGCGCGCTTCCTCAATCACGCCATTCTTTTCGTAAACCACTCCCTTCACCACGCCGCCCGCTCCCTGCTTTTCGATGATGACTTTCTTTACCTCGGCTTTGTCGATCAGCTCCACGCCGTTGGCCTCGGCGGTGGGAAGATACCAGAGCGAAGTAGCCTTGGCGTCGTACTTGCAGCCGTGGCTATCATTGTGAAAACCGCAGTAGATGCAATTCTTGCGCGTGGTGAGCACTGGAACGATTCGGTGCCCCATGGCCTGAGCGCCCTCGCGGAACATGCGCTCACCGCGCGTGTAGGCTTCCTCCGGATCTGCCTCCACGTGGAAGTTGCGCGTGATGTCCTCCACCGCATCCTTCATGTGGTCGCGCGACCAGTTGATGCCCATCGACGACCAGTTGGAGTAGTCCTCCGGGAAGGGCAGATGAACGTGGCAACCCCAGTGCAACGAGCAGCCGCCCACGGCTTTCAACCCAAACTGCCAAGGCCACTCTTCGAGCATGCCAAACTCTTCCCACAGAATTTGCGGGATCATCTTGCGATTCAGCGGATCGCCATACCCGGCGCGGGCCTTGCCCTTCAGCACATGCGGGCCAGCCTCGATCATGGCCACGCGCAGTTTGTCGCCGGTGCGGGGATGGATGCCCTGCTCGGCGATGCGCGCGGCGGCGATGATACCGGCCATACCTGCGCCTACTACAATCAGATCAAATTCACGCGTAGCGGCCATCGGGTCTCTCCATTGTGACCAACCCAGTGTGGGTGTTCACAGCTTTTCTCCGGAGTCATTCAGCAAATGGGTCTAGGCTATCGCGGGCAGGGAGGGAAGTCAAGATTGGGTCTGGACGGAAGGGTCAGTCAACGGTCAGCATTTTCCGGAAGTTTTTCCGATGTGCGTTTTAACCGCCTGCTCGATACGCTCATGAAGAGATTGCGGTACTTCGTAGGCATCGCAACCACGGTATATTTGAACCGTCTTGCGAGTCGAGTCGATGATGATGTGGCAGTTGGGACAGCGCCGCATGTGCGTCTCAATCTCGACGCGAAGCTCGGCGTCCAGTTCATTATCCAGATAGCTGGACAGTTCTGTCAGCAGTTTCTTGCAGGTGCTCATGCGGATTTACCTCGTTCAAAATACTTGTTCAGCTTCTCCCGCAAATGCAGACGGGCGCGCAGCAGACGCGACTTCACGGCAGGAATGGAAATCTCCAGCAGGCGAGCGGTCTCCTCGGTGGATATCTGTTCCAAGTCGCGCAGCACCAGCACGGTGCGGAATGCCTCCGGCATGGACTTTAATTCCTGGTCCAGAATTTCCCGCACCTCCTGCTGGGCAAACTTCGATTCTGGATTATCCTCCCATTGACCGATCTCGCGAGGAATCAACCCGTCATCCGATTCGATCGGTTCGTCCAGCGAAATGGTGAACGGCGTGTGGCGGCGCTTGCGCAGCTTCATCAACGACTCGTTGACAGCGATGCGCACCAGCCAGGTAGAAAACTGCGCGCCTTCCTGGAACTGGTCGAGTTTCGTGTAAGCCTTTAGGAACGCTTCTTGCAAGGCATCCTCGGCATCTTCACGATTCCCAATTATGTGTTGAGTGAGGCGGAATACCTTGCGCTCATGGCGCGAGACCAGTTCGCTGAACGAAGCGACATCACCTTCCTTGGCGCGATGCACCAAGTCGAGGTCGAGCGACTTGAATAGTGGATTTGGCGGTGCTATGTCAGGCGCTGCCATCTGCTCACCGTTGTCTCACACACGCATCTCGCTTGCCACGCTAAAGACCCGCTATCTGTATAGTGCCTCAGATGGCTGCACCCATCAACCATGCGATGACTCCAATGAAGCCCCCGACGGCCAGCATGCGCAGAAAACTGATCTCCAGCCATTGCATTGCGGCCAGCGAAATGGCAAACCAGGCCACGCCAAACCATTCGCCAAAGGGAACCTTAGCCAATGACCAGAAGGAGCCGAGCACCGCGCCCACTGCCGCTGGATTGACTGCGCCAAGCGCTGCTTGCCAGTAGGGCGACTTCTTCCTGTTTCTGAGGAACACGGCAGCCAGGATGATGAGAAAAAACGAGGGAAGAAAGATGGCGGCGGTGGCCACAAAGGCTCCGGCCAATCCCGCTACTTTGTAGCCGATGAAGGTGGCGGTAATGACCACCGGCCCCGGTGTGATCTGGCCCAGGGCCAGGCCATCGAGGAATTCGCGGTGCGTCAGCCAGCCGAGCCGGGTTACCACTTCCTTCTCGATGAATGGGACAATCACCAGCCCCCCGCCGAAGATCAGTGTGCCCACTTTCAGGAAGAACCAGCCGAGCTGGCCAAGCAGTGAGAGCGGCAGCAAGATCATCAAAGAGTTGCCGCCAGAGCATCGTTTACGCAATGTCTCGGATGAGAGGATGCCGACGATGGCTGACACCATAAAGATCAGCGGAAGGTTAATCGAGAAAGCGCCTACTGCAATGGCGCAAGCCAGGAGAAGGCCGCGCTGGACCCAACTTGTGGCGGACTGCTGCCCCAGTTTGTAGCAGGTGAGCAGGATCATCGCCAGTACGACCGGGGTGATGCCCAGGAAAACTCCGGCAACGGCAGGCAGTGTGCCGTAGCGAAAGTAGAGGGCGGTCAATCCCAGCAACAGGAGAAATGCTGGAAGGATAAATGCCGCGCCAGTGATGGATGCGCCGCGCAAGCCGCGCAGGTGGTAGCCCAGATAAATGGCGAGCTTGGTGGAAAGTGGTCCGGGAAGAATCTGAGATAGCGTCAACCCCTCTGCGAAGGCCGCGGATGAAACCCAGCGACGCTTTTCGACTATTTCCTGCTGCATCAGCGCCACATGGGCCAGCGGCCCGCCGAATCCCAAGCACCCCATTTTCAGGAATGTCTTGCCGATCTCCGCGTTCGATGCGGCACCGGAAGCATAAGCGCCGGACTTATCCTGCTTCATAATCAACCATTGTATCTGAGTGGGCTGTCATGCGAATGGAAGGGAATCCCAAGGGAGCGACGTTCCCCTGTGAAGATGGAGCCGAACACGGACTTCAAATGAATTGGCTTAGAACGAGACGCCGATTCCGCGCTTTGTTTTCTTGCCCACTGTAACGGCAAGATTGCGTGTAACACGGGTACTTACTATCGACTTATGAAGGGTGGTTCCATCACGCGAGGTGTGGAGCTCCACTTGCAACGGTTCATTCGTGTCGGGATCATTTTCGAGAATGAAAAAGCCGCCGCGGACAGAAAGATTTTCGAGGCAAGTGACTTCTTCAAAGGTGGTTCCGTCGGGACGGGTGCCGACTACGCGGACGGGGATCTCCAATTGCTGGCGCCGCCCGAGCCGCCGCTCAATCATCTCCTGCGGTTCATTCTGCTGCCCCGCGGCGAGATCAATTTCCAGCCCTTCCCAGCTTGCCATCGAATTAGGAAATATCTTGCGTGTCTCGCCCAGGATCGAGTCTACGAACACATCGTTGTGATCAGGATCATGATGGAAAAGTATGAATTGTTTGACGTTGGTTTCCTTCGCAATGTTTACTCCCTCGCGCCAGGTCGAATGTCCCCATCCCCGTTTAAAGTTGGAATATTCCAGAGGTGTGTACTGAGAATCATAGATAAAGAGGTCTGCTCCCTGCGCGAGCAGCCGAACATTGCGGTCATGCTCGGGCGAGCCTGGCTCATTGTCCGTGGCATAGGTTACGACATGCCCTTCGTATTCGATCCGAAACCCCAGGCATCCTTGCGGATGATTGAGTGGAAGTGCTGTTACTTTCATGCCATCCAATTCCACCGGGTTCGCATCCAGCTCCCTGAAATTTCTGCGAGCTTTCATGATATTCATGTTGACAGGGAAATAGGGGTCGGACATCTGGCCTTCGATGACGTTCTGAACGCTTCCAGCGTGGGAAATGAACGAATAGAAGTGAAAGTTGTTTTCCGGATTGTAAAGCGGTTCAAAGAACGTAATGCCCTGAATGTGGTCCCAGTGGTAATGGGACAAAAAAATGTGGGCCTGAATACTCTTGTGGCCATACTCGTTCAGTAACTGCTTCCCCAGCAGACGGAAGCCGGTGCCGCAATCAAAGACAAAAAGCCTGTCATCCGGCGTGCGGATTTCAATGCAGGGCGTGTTGCCGCCGTAGCGCAGGTTTTCCAGCGCCGGCGTGGGTGTGGAGCCACGTACTCCCCAAAAGCGCACCTTCATTTTTGTAAACCCTTCTCATTCCATCCGTTGCGGGCCGCAGTTGCGGAAAGTTCTTCGGCCGTATTCGCCACCATAGTCGCCACATGCTGCGCTCAATCCAGGAGGGGGGCCTGGGTGCGACCGTCAAAAAATTAGCACATCCCGCAATCGACTGCCAAGCGTAAAACCCGTGCAGGGGGTTCCTTTCCCGATGCAGCATCGGGCTTTGCGCAAGGCCAGCGCTGGGGCCAGCGCACGATAATGAGCGCATAAACCATGAGCGCAAAAACTATGTTAGTCTTAATCGCGGGCTAGCCGGGTGACGGTTATCGCAATGAATTCCGGCCATTCAAGTTTGCGATTCAATACTTATAAGGACAATCAGCTTGCCAGGCACCATGCCAGGAACGGTTCCTCCCACAATTATCTTGTTCGCGCACGGGTCATCCGTGGCGGAGGCAAACGAAGCGGTCGAGCGTGTGGCTACGGAGCTGTCCGCCCGCTCGCGCTGTCCGGCCATCGCGGCGTTTCTGGAGAAGGCCCATCCCGATTTGGCCAGCGCCATTGCCCGAGCGGTGGGGTGCGGCGCGTTTCGCGTTATCATAGTTCCTTACTTTCTCACCATGGGTATCCACATCAGTAAGGATTTGCCGGAGCTAGCGCGTCAGCAGCAAGCCCTGTTCCCAGGCTTGGATGTAAAAATCGCTTTGCCAATGGAAGGTCATCCGCTGCTGCTGGAAGCCCTGTTGGATCGGATGACCGCCGCTGCCGACGCGCCGGAGGATATCCCGGAGAATTCCGGGAGCACCTGGAAATCCGCACTATAGCTAGCAGGAATCTTATGCACCGCTCACTTTCAACCTATCTGTTCCGGCACAATTTGCTGGGTGCACGCTTGCTCGATGAAATAGTCAGTGCTGGATTTCAGAAAATTGAAATCTACGGCGACCGCGGACACTTCGATTACACCAATCCCAGTCAACTCCGCGAGATCGGGCAGTGGACCGCCAATTCAGTCGGCAAGTTGCATGCTTTGCATGCGCCTGTATCTCGCGATCCGCGCGGCGCGTCTCCGCACTCTATGGTTTCCATCGCGTTTCTTGACCGTCAGCGCCGGCAGGACTCCATGGACGAAATCAAGCGAGCATTGGAAACGGCGGAGCTGGCACCCTTTCGCTATTTGATTGTCCACCTTGGTGTAGAGGGCGAGGAGTTCGATCTGCGGAAGTTTGATGCCGCGCTCACCAGCCTGGAGCACCTCTGTTTGTTCGCCCGGCAGCGCGGTGTCGAGATTCTGCTCGAAAACATCGCCAATGAAATATCCACTCCACGAAGGCTGATTCAGTTCTTCACGCATACACACCTGCGAAACATAAAAGTGTGCCTCGACACGGGCCACGCCCATCTCGATGGGAGCGTTACGGAGGCCATCGAAGTGCTTGGCAAAGCCATCGCATCCGCGCATCTAAGCGATAACAACGGGATGATCGACGATCATCAGTTTCCTCCGCTGGGTGTGATCTCCTGGAGCCCGGTTCTGCGCGCTTTGGCGCAGGCGGCACCTGAAGCGGTTTGGACCATCGAGGCGCGCTCGCTGGCCTCGGCAGTCGCCCCGCTCGATCAGGCTCGTGCTTCCTGCGACCAGCTGGAGCGTATATTTGAGGAGAGCCATAAGGAAGCAGACCAAGGAGATCAGCAATGAGCGGATCGGACGCCCCCCGGCCATTTCAGGTTGCCGTGGCGATTGAGAATATTGCGCGCTGGGATGGGCAGGAAATAACGCTCTGCGGCTGGCTCTACAATCTTCGTGCCGCGGGCAACAAACTTCTGTTCCCCATCTTTCGCGACGGCACCGGATTGATCCAGGGTGTGGTCGCCAAGAACGCGGTCGAGCCGGAAGTGTTTGAGGCCGCACGCAATCTTACGCAGGAGTCCTCCGTCATTGTGCGCGGCAAGGTCCGCGCGGATCAGCGCGCGCCCGGCGGCTTTGAGTTGGACGTGATTCACGTCGAGGTCGTGCAGGCGGTCTCCCCGGACGATCCGTTTCCCATCACACCGAAGGATCACGGCGTTGATTTTCTGATGCAGCATCGTCATCTCTGGCTCCGCTCGCAGCGCCAGAACGCCATCCTGCGCATCCGCGCCGAGATCGCCAAGGCTTGCCGCGATTGTCTCGATCAGGAAGGCTACCTGCTGATGGATGCGCCCATCCTGACGCCGGCGGCCTGCGAAGGCACCACGACACTTTTTGAAACGGACTACTTTGAAGAGAAGGCCTATCTCACGCAGTCGGGCCAGCTCTACAGCGAAGCCGCCGCCGCCGCGTTCGGAAAAATCTATTGCTTCGGCCCCACATTCCGCGCCGAAAAATCGAAGACGCGCCGCCACCTCACCGAGTTCTGGATGGTCGAGCCCGAGGCCGCCTTCGCCACGCTCGACGACATGATGGACTTGGCCGAGCGCTTCCTGGCCTTCATCGTGAAGCGCGTCCTCGACAATCGAAAGCACGAGCTGAAAGTGTTGGAGCGCGATGTCGCCAAGCTGGAGATAATCGTTCCACCCTTCCCGCGCATCACCTACGATGCGGCCATCGAAGTGCTGAAGCGCAAGGGCAGCGAGATTCAGTGGGGCGGGGATTTCGGCGGAACCGATGAAACGCTGATCAGCGAGGATTTCACCAAACCGGTGATGGTCCACCGCTATCCGTCAGCGATTAAGGCGTTCTATATGGAGCCGGACCCGCTGCGGCCCGAGCTGGCGCTAGGCGTGGACGTGCTGGCGCCGGAGGGCTACGGTGAGATCATCGGCGGCAGCCAGCGTATCTCGAGCTACGATCTGCTGCTCAGCCGCATCAAGGAACACAACCTGTCTCAGGAAGCCTTCGGCTGGTATCTCGACCTGCGTAAGTATGGCGCCGTCCCCCACGCCGGATTCGGCTTGGGCCTGGAGCGCGCCGTCGCCTGGATTTGCGGTCTCGAACACGTCCGCGAGACCATCGCCTTTCCGCGCACGCTGAATCGCTTGAGGCCGTAAGAGGGGGCGCAAGTTGCGGCTGGCAAGACAGATTGTAGGTTCAATTTTCGTCGGTGCCCCCGCAGGTTTCATACTTGCATTTCTATCCACCCCGCTACTGTGGAAGCTGGAAGAGTTGCTTTCAGTGGAACTGGCTGGGCACTCAGGGCCGTCGGAATGGATATTGTGGACCAGCGCAACGCTACTGTCCGCGATGATGTTTGTCTATTTCAGGCGCCGCCGAGAGAAGTAGATAGTGGGATTGAGATAAACTCTCTTCACGCAATGAAGGCTGGGCACAGTGATCATGCTGCACCCAGCCTTCAGATTTTCCCCAGTGAAACCCTGTTAAAACATCTCCGGGAAGTGGAACGATAGCACGGCGTTCAGCCGTTTGTCGCTGGCGATGATGGTTTTGTTCTTCACGTCAAGAGCGATGCCGCGCGGCATGCGGAACACGCCATGTGGTCCACCCACGGTCCAGCGCGGCGGAACATCGCCTTCATCGTTCACGCTCCAGATTCCGAGGAATGCTTCGTCGGAGGCCAGCGCGCCGGGGCCGCGCACGGTGGCCAGTATCCAACCCTTCGGGGCGTAAACGGCGATGGGTCCGCCGAGCCGGCTAAACATGCTGTTCTTGCCGCCAATGATGCGCAGCGGCTTGGCATTGCCAGCGGCCTTGCGGTCAAAGATGCGGAATCGCAGGCCATCCTTATCCCCGATTCCAGCGGCGATCATCAAATTATGCACGTTGTCGATGGCAATGGCTTCGGCGCCGAGGGTGGTGTCCGGCCCCTCAATCGCGCGCAGCGGAGCTACATCGCCATTCGCGCTGGCGCGATAGACCGTGATGCGCTTAACCGTATCCATGGGCACGAAAAACTCATCGTTGACAATGTCCAGCGCGAGGCGGTCCGGCTCGACTAGTTGCGTCCGGGGTCCCTGAATAACGCGGATGGGAGCTTCCTCCGCATTGGACCCGCCGCGGAACGTCAGCAGTGCCTGAGCGAATGGCTGCGGCACGGTAAATTCGTCGCGCCGATCGTTGTAAACGATGGAGTGCATGGTGCGGCCAAGCAGGGTCTTCTGGCCTTCGAGCTTGCGAGTCGCTTTTGTGTTCATGTTCGCCAACCTGGGGAACGTCGCAATCTGCGGATGCGCCACTCAGTTGGGAACCAGAATCTCTTCGCGTTTGGTGTCGTAGGCGACAGGATGCGGATTGCCGATGCCCAGCGACGGCTCATCCATCGGGCCGCTGCGGATCATGCGCAGCGGCGCGGTGTCCCCCGCCGCGCCGATGGGATACACGGTCGCCGCGTGGTTGCCGAAGTTGGCGACCCACAGTTCGTTGTTCTTTTGATCCAGCCACAGCCCTGTGGGATTCTTGATCATCGTCTTCGGGCCGGTCAGCACGCGCTTCGGCGCGACATCGCCCGAGTCGGTATTATTGAAAACCAGGATCGAGTTGCCCATGTCGTTGGCGACATAGATCTCGCCCTTGGCGTCATCGGAGGCCAATCCCGTGGGCCAGTTCATCTGCGTCTTCGGTCCCTGGATCACGCGCAACGGCGGGGTGTCGCCGCTGGCCTTCAGTGGATAGATGGTGATCGATGGCGGAAGGGATTTTCCTGATCCCGCGGCCTGCGCGCCCACCGGCCAGTTCTTCTTCGCCGCCGCCGCATCGGTGGCCAGCCCGCCGATATAGGTAACCGACGCCGCACCGCCCACTTCCTTCTGGTGGAAGCTGCCGTGATTGCTGACAAACATCAAGTTGTTCTTTACGTCAATGGCCAGTCCGTGCGGATCGGCGAGTTGCGTTTTGTCACCCTGCAGCAGCCGAATGGGCGACTCTTCGCCAGTCGCGTATTTCTTGAAGACGGTTACGGTGTTGTCATGCTGCGTGCTCAGGTACATCTCTTCGGCGGCTTCGTCCACCGCGACGCCGAAGGTTCCGTGTGGTGTGCGCAACTCGCGGTCCGCCGGGACGTTGCCCTTGGCCTGGCGCGAGAAGATGACCAGCGTGTCCACTGTATCGTTGTTGACCGCGTAGATGTCGCCATTCTTCGGGTCGATATACAACCCGCACTGAAACTCGATCTTGGTTTTTTCGCCGGAGAGGATGCGCTTCGGCTCCGTCATCTTCGCATTCGGCGGTGTGTTGGCGAGCCGGTCGTAGACGAGGATCTGGAAGAGGTTCTCATCGGTCATCACCACTTCGTTGTTGACGGGGTCCACGGCCACGGCGCTGTAGGCGGCGTAAGGGTCTTTGATCATGCGCACGGGTTTCAAGTCGCCGCGATTGATCGCCTGGCGCGCGGTAACCGCTGCACTGCGCGCTTCCTGTCGCTGCTGCAACATGGCCACGAGCGTGTCTTCACTGCTGGCCGGTTGCCACTCGCACATCGGCGCCCCGTTTTCAGCGAGAGGGGCCGCTAGGGTATCGGGGAGCGGAGTCGCCTTTACCAGCCGCGCCTGCCCGCTTGGCGCATGTCCCGCCATCAGCGATGAATGCGCCAGTTGACCGGACTCGGACGGGCCGGTCCAAAGTATTGCAATTGCCAGGACTGCGATTCCCCCAGCGAGTGGAAGAATCTTTCTGAGTCGGCTGTTGGTTCCTTTATAGCTCATACGGGATGACCCCCATGAAAATAACGAAGTAAGAAACGCATCTCTGAAAGCCATGCTTTCTCCCAACATTGTCGCCGTTCGAGGCTGCGCGCGTCAATTGTGAAGTTGGAGTGAACTTAATATGAAGTCCTCGTGAACTCGATTGTCGTGAAGGGCGGAGACGGCAAAAGAGGGCCTCCCCAGGGGAGGAGTTCATGGCATTATGGAGATTACTTTTTCATACTTGCCTGCAGCCCAGGAGGACTTCCATGCCGACCAAACAAGAATTACTGGCCACGACCATCGAACATGTGGACATCACGCAGCACAACGTAATTCCACTGGTGGAGGCGATGAGCAAGATGTCTTACTCGTCGCGCGATCTGGCCCGCGCCGCCAGCATCTACGACCGCATGTTGCGCGATCAGAACTGCGCGGTGATCCTGTGCCTGGCCGGCTCGCTCATCAACGCGGGACTCAAGAAAGTCTTCGTTGAGATGATCCGCAACAACATGGTGGACGCCATTGTCTCCACGGGCGCCAACATAGTTGATCAGGATTTCTTCGAGGCGCTCGGCTTCCGCCACTACGTCGCCGACGAGCGGCTGAAGGCGGGCACGGAGGACACCATGCTGCTCGATCACGGCATCGATCGTATCTATGACACGCTAATCGACGAGGAAGAGTTGCGCATCTGCGACGACACCACGAAGCAGATTGCCGACGCGCTCGAGCCGCGCGCCTACTCTTCGCGCGAGTTCATCATCGAGATGGGTGCGTACCTGGAGAAGCACGGTTGCAAGACTCCTGACAGCATTGTTTACGAAGCCTATAAAAAGCAGGTGCCGATCTTCTGCCCCGCGTTCAGCGATTGCTCGGCGGGCTTCGGGCTGGTGGCGCATCAGGCCGAGCGCGGCGACCGCCCGCGCGTTTCCATCGACAGTGTGAAGGACTTCCTTGAGATCACCCGCTTCAAGATTTCGCAGAAGGAGACCGGCCTGTTCATGATCGGAGGCGGCGTGCCTAAGAACTTCGCGCAGGACATCACCGTCGCTGCCGACATTCTGGGCGCGGAAGCCACCATGCACAAGTACGCCGTGCAGATCACTGTCGCTGATGTGCGCGACGGCGCGCTCTCCGGCTCCACGCTGAAAGAGGCAAATAGCTGGGGCAAAGTGGACACGGCGTTCGAGCAGATGGTCTATTGCGAAGCGACCATCGCCACGCCACTCATCGTGGGCTACGCTTATCACAAGGGCGGATGGCGCAGTCGCGCAGCCCGGCAGGGCAATCAGATTCTGGAGGCGGTGCCGACGCGCTAGTCCACAGCCTCATTTGCAGTCTTCGATATGCCAGAGGAAGGGAAACGCATGAAGGATACTAAGGATGCCGGACTAATCGACCCGGAATCAAACGGCGTGCAGAAGCCGCTGGCGTATCAGGACGATCAGTTTCTAAACAGTCCTGACGCGCGTGTCGTCCGCATCCTCTCCGAATATCTGCAACCCTTCGCCAACTTCCGCCGCGAGAAAGTCCGCGATACGGTGGTCTTCTTTGGCTCGGCGCGTATCGAAGAGAATGGCCCGCTGGGCCGTTATTACCGCGATGCCCGCGAACTGGCGCGGCTGGTAACCGAGTGGTCGAACGCGTTGCAGGACACCAAGCGCCGCTTCGTGGTCTGCTCGGGTGGCGGGCCAGGCATCATGGAAGCCGCGAATCGCGGGGCGCTCGATGCTGGCGGAAAATCCGTTGGCCTGAACATCGGACTGCCCTTCGAGCAGTTTCCGAATCCTTTCATCACCCCCGACCTCTCCTTCCACTTCCACTACTTCTTCATGCGCAAGTTCTGGTTCGCCTATCTGGCGAAAGGCCTGGTCATCTTTCCCGGCGGCTTCGGCACGATGGATGAGTTGATGGAGATCCTCACGCTCGTCCAGACGCAGAAGCTGAACAAGAAGATCATCGTGGTGCTGTATGGCTCGGAGTTCTGGAACGAGGTGATCAACTTCAAGGCGCTCATCCGCCACGGGACCATCAGCCCGGAAGACATGGACCTGTTCCAGTTCGCCGACGATCCGGCTGCGGCGCTGCGCGTTTTGCAGGATGGACTGACGACGCACTATCTGAAGCCGGAAGGTCCCGGCGGCGATCGCCGTCGCGAAGCCCCGGAAATCACCGCCAGCCGCTAACCGAAAAAGCCCGACTGTATGGCCGTGATTGGCGACCGTGTCTGCCTATCCAAATTAGCGGAATTTGCGGTCGTGCACAAAGTGCACACTTTCACGGTTCTTGCGGCGTTGACCAAATTGACAAGATTCCAAAGTTTGCAAACTTTGCGGTGGATACGGTTTTGACCAGATCATCCGAAAAATCCAACTTCACGGTAAATCCGCCAGACTTAGAGAACTCTGAGCGCGGGGTGACTACCATTTTTCTCTCCGGCGTATTTCGGCGGAAGTCCGGCGAGTTCGCGCAACGTCCCGGCGACGTAGTAGCGAGCCATGTCCTTGCGCCAGGTCATGGCGAAGTCGGTGTTGTCGAGCGGCTTAGCCACGGGGTAGGCGAGCGCAGCGGCCTCCTCGATCAAATCCTCCGTCAGCTTCCTGCCGCGAATCGCATCAACCGTCTTGCTGGCGTCGATGGGATGCGAGCCGACACCGCCGAGAAAGATGCGGGCATCCTCCACCGTGCCGTCGGTTGCCATGCGCATCCATGTGGCCACGCCAAGTACGGGGAAGTCGAAGGCCTCGCGGCGGCGCAGCTTCCAGTAAGTCGCTCGCCAGCCATTAGTAGGAGGCAGTATCACTTCAGTCAGTAACTCATTCGGTTGCTTAGTGAGATAGTCGATCCCGTCGTCCTTGTAGAGTGACTCCGCGCTAATGACTCGTTCGCCCTCGGCTGAGACTAACTTAACCTTCGCTCCGATGGCCACCATTACCGGCACCGAGTCACTCGACTGCACGGCCCAGCAACGCGGGCTGGACGGCGCGACCCAGCAGATGTCACCATCCTTCTTCATGCAGAAGTGAATCGCCTTGCGCCACTCGAGACTCTGATCGTAATAGTTGCAGCGCGTGTCGAGCAGCAGGTTCCCGCCGATGGTGCCCATGTTGCGCAGTAGCGGCGTGGAGACCAGCTCTGCCGCGCGCGCCACCGCCGGATACGCCTTGCGAATCTTCTTGTTCTCGCAGACCTCCGTCAGCGTCAGCGACGCGCCCAGCACCATGCCGTCCTTAGGCGTGCCGCGCATGGTGCGCAGCTTGTCCAGATGCCCCAGGCCGATCACCACCTTGGGCGTCTGCTGACGCCGCTTCATGTTGGGAAAAAGGTCCGTGCCCCCGGCGACAAACATAGCGTCAGGCCCAGCGTCGGCGCGCATGCGCACCGCCTCGGCAATATTCTTGGGGTGCAGATATTTGAACTTCGGCAGTCGTAGCATTATGGTTCCTTAGCGCAAGCCCCCAGAAGGAGTCTGTGTGAAAACCTTGGTTTTACGTCAGGGCACGACTTTAGTCGTGCCGTTACTGGCGCAGAATCAATGCGGCTTTAGCCGCTGAGGGTCGTACTTTCGAGTTATCACACACACTGCTGAAGCGGGCTGATCTCCTTTGGTGCTTCTGAACTTTTCCGGTTCGTGCCAGTCGGTGCTTCAGCTCCGACTGTTGGTTGCATTTTAGGTAGCCCAGCGCTTTAGCGCTGGGCTACGGCTTTCCTAATTACCCTAGCCCCCTTCAGGGGGCTTTCATTCGCGGTTGGCCAATCTTT
This sequence comes from Acidobacteriota bacterium, assembly GCA_009691245.1. Taxonomy (NCBI): domain Bacteria; kingdom Pseudomonadati; phylum Acidobacteriota; species Acidobacteriota bacterium. The sequence continues at coordinate 67,321 of SHUM01000008.1, forward strand.
TTCGATAATCTCCGTTGTCTCCAATATCTTCGACAGTTTGCCCTTGCGATGGTGCTCTTCCTGATCGTCGATGTAACGGCCGACTTTTTCCAGCTCTTCCTTCCGCAGGCTGACAATCCCGTAACCATCCTGCCAGGGCAGCTTGAATTTCGGTGCAAGCTAGTGGTTCACGCGATACGCCGTGGCGCCTTTAATCTCTCCGACGAAATCCGCGATGATGACGGTCGGTGGCAGTCGCAGCAGCAGGTGAACGTGATCGGGCATCGCATTCTGCCGGATCGCCACGCCGCCGCGCTTGCTGACCTCCTCGCCCAGTATCGTAAGCATCTCGGCGCGCCAGCCGCGATTGATCAGCGGATCGCGGGAGTGCGTGGACCAAGTTACGTGAAAGTAGAGTTGATGGAATACGTGAGCCATCTGTGCGCTACTTTCCGGCGGAGATTCTCCAGGTGCAAGCCCCCTGAAGGGGGCTGTTTCCGCTTTGCGTTTCTGAACCCAGCCCTAAAGGGCTGGGCTACGTAAAATGCAAGCCCAATTCGGCGCTGAAGCGCCGAATTTCAGCGGCAGCGTAAAACCTAAAACCTAAAACCTTCCACGCCCACGGCACTGAATGCTTGACGCCGCTACCAACTTCTTAGCTCGTAGTTCTCCACTCACTACACCTTCGCACCCGCTGGCTCTTTCCCGCTGGCCACTACGTTGTCGCGGTTATCCGGCGTGGCGACCACGATGGGGTCGGGGTAGGGGACTTCGGGGAAGCGCATGGGGCCGACTCGACCCTCTTGACCTTTGGCTTTGGCGCGGATGGCGCGCAGAACTTTATCCGGCGTGATGGGAATTTCGTCCACGCGCACGCCGACCGCGTTGAATATGGAATTGGCCACCGCCGGCGGGATGGGCAGCAGCGGGCCTTGGCCTGCCTCCTTCGCGCCGTATGGGCCGTTAGGCTCGGGGTCTTCGAGCAGGTACGTAATGATGTCGGGCATGTCGTTCGACGTGTGGCTCTTGTATTCGAGGAACGAGGGGAACTTGTGGACCACGTTGCGATTGCCGCGGTAGGTCATTTCCTCAAACAGCGTTTCGCTGAGGCCCATGTAGACGCTGCCCTCGACCTGGCCCATCACCAGCGTGGGGTTGATCGACGTCCCGCCGTCGTGCGCGATCCAGATGCGCGGCACAGTGACGATGCCGGTGTGCGGATTCACGTCCGTCTCCACCACTGCCGCGCAATAGCTGTACGTGGGAGCAGGGCCGACGCCCGCGCCGCGATACTTGCCGGGCCACTTCGGCGGCTTATAAGAACCCGTCGTGCCCAGCGTGCCGAACTGCGTCTCGGCGAGTATCACGGCTTCGGCGAAGGTCATGCCTTTGTTTGGGTCGTCTTCATCGAAGACGCGGCGGCCCTCGAAGACGATGCGCTCGGCGGGAACTTCCAGCTTGGGCGCGACGGCCTCTACGATGATCGCCTTGGCGCGCTCGGCGGCCTGCACGCAGGCGTTGCCGGCCATCAGCGTCACGCGGCTTGAGTAGCTCCCGAGGTCGACCGGAGTAATGTCGGTGTCGGATGAGACCACGCGAATGTCGAAGGGATCAATGCCGAAAATCTCGGCGGCGATGTAGGCCAGCATCGAGTTCGATCCCTGGCCGATATCGGTAACGCCGCAGAAGACGGCCACGCAGCCCGAGCGGTCGAGCTTGATCTGCACGCCGGAGTGCGGCATGGCGTTCCAATAAATGGCCGTGCCCGCCCCGGTCATGTACGCGCTGCACGCGATGCCCAGCCCCTTGCCATGCGGGAGCTTACCGTGCCGCTGCTTCCAGCCGGAGCCTTCCACCACTTTGTCGATGCACTTCTTCAGCCCGATGGTGGCGATGGGCAGCCAATTGGCGGTGAGCGAGTGCGGCTCGACCAGCAGAGACTTGCGATACTCCGCCGGATCAAGTCCCAACTGCGTGGCGATCTTGTCGAGTTGGACTTCCTGTCCGAAGCGTGGCTGCGGAGTGCCGTGGCCGCGCTTGGGGCCGCAGGGAGCCTTGTTGGTATTGACGCGCGCGCCTTGAAACTTGTAGCGCGGCATCTTGTAAGTGGTGGTCTGGAGCACGCCGGTGTAGAGCATACTCGCGGGGCCGTGCCCGCCATACGCGCCGCCGTCGGCAACAGTCCTATTCTGGAACGCGGTGATGGAGCCATCGTTCTTGTAGCCGATTTTCATCGACATCAGCACGGGATGGCGTCCGCGATGGCAGTAGAAAACTTCCTCGCGCGTGAGGGTGATCTTCACCGGACGGCCCGTCATCATCGAGAGTTTGCAGACGGCGATCTCGTGATTGAATGGATCGCACTTGCCGCCGAAGCCGCCGCCGCAGGGCGCGGCGAGCACGCGCACGCGCGCCTGATCCAGCTCCAACACTTTGGCGAGAGTCCGGTGCAGGTAGTGCGGGTTCTGCGTCGAGGAGTGCAGCGTCAACTTTTGATCCGCGCTCCAGATGCCGATGCTCGAGTGCTCTTCGAGCGCGAGGTGCGTGTTGCCCTCGTAGAAGAAGATGTCCTCGCGCACGTGATCGGCTTCGGCGAAGCCGGCCTCCACGTCGCCAAACTCGTAGGCGATGGAGCGGTGGATGTTGCCGTTCTCGCTGGTCGAGTGAATCTGCGTGTCGGGATTGTCGAGCGCCTCCTGAATGGAGGCGATGGCGGGCAGCAGCTCGTACTCGACTTTGATAAGTTGCACGGCCTCGTCGGCGGCCTCTTCGCTGGTGGCGGCCACGGCGGCGATGGCGTCGCCCACCATGCGGACTTTTTCGTAGGCCAGCACGTGCTCGTCCTGCGCCACGGGCATGATGCCGAAGGCCACGGGCAGCGCGTGGCCAGTGAGCACAGCCTTCACGCCGGGATATTTTTCGGCTGCTCCAATGTCGATGCTCTTGATGCGCGCGTGCGGCACGGTGCTGCGCAACATCTTCGCGTAGAGCATGCGCGGGAAGACCATGTCGTCGGTGTACTTGGTGATACCTCGAACTTTATCGCGCGTGTCGATCTTGGTCTGCGCCTTGCCGATCACGCTGCGCTTGCGCGCGGGCTTGCCGCTTGGCGTTGTGCCCGACGCCCCGTTGGAACCCATTCCCGGATCAATAGCCATAAACGCTCTCCTTGCGTGGCTCGGCTTTTTCGCCGGCGGCGCGCGCGGCGGCCAGCTCGACGGCTTCGTAAATTTTGATGTAGCCCGTGCAGCGGCAGATGTTGCCCGAGAGCGCCTCTTTGATTTGATCGAGCGAAGGCCGCGGCGTGCGGTCAAGCAATTTCTTGGCGGAGAGCAACACGCCCGGCGTGCAGTATCCGCACTGCGCCGCGCCCAGTTCGGCGAAGGCTTCCTGCAGAGGATGCAGTACGCCGTTTTCGTCGGCCATGCCCTCGATGGTCTCGATCTGGCGGCCTTCGGCGTGCAGGGCCAGCATCAGGCAGGAGAGCACCGGCTTGCCGTCCACGATCACGGTGCAGGCGCCGCACTCGCCCAGCTCGCAACCATGCTTGGTGCCGGTGAGGCCCATGTCCTCGCGCAACACTTCGAGCAAAGTATGGTGCGGGAGAAAAGCGACCTCCACCGGCTCGCCGTTCACGTTGAACTGGAGGTGGACCTTCTCATTCGGTCGCTTGGGCGACCGCTTGGTATTCTTCTTCGGCTTGGCAGCCTTCGGCGTAACTGCGCGGGGCATGGCAGAACCCTTTCCAGATAGAGACGGCTCGTGCTGATGGAAACACTCCATTTTAGCAGGGATTGGCGGGGCGAAGTATTCTTTCGGTAGCCGCGTCATCCCGATTTTGGATGGCGCGGGGTTTTCAACGGCGGGCGGAAATCCAGTTTCAACGGCGCAGCGCGTTGACGGCCGAAAGACCCGCGCCAAGCAAAGCGCTTGACGCGGCTACCAAAGCTCGGCAACCTTTTCCTCGTCAAAGCCCAGCACCTGCTTCGCGCCTTTGCGGAAGATGGGGCGCCTTATCAGGTTGGGCTCCCGCGCCATCAGCTTGATGGCCTGCGCGCGTGTGGGTGGATGTGCCTTCAAGTTCATCGAACGATACAGCTCATTGCGCGTATTGAGAAACTCGAGGTGCGGACGGTCGCCGATCAGCGCGTCCAGCTCAGCCTCGCTGAGCGGATGTTTCCCCAGATCGCGCTCCTCAAACTCAGCCTTCTTCTCCAGCAAGAAACTTCTCGCTTTGCGGCAGGTCGTTCAGGTGGCTTTGCCGTAGTATTGAATCTTCCGGCTTTGCATGAGTAAGCTCCTTAGGCAAACAGGTCGAGCTATTTGGCGAACATTTCTTCGAGCGTGGAAAGCACGACATTCATTGTCTGTCCGGAGAGTCGTCCCATCCTCTTTACCAGGCGTTCTGAATCTACCGTGCGAAGCTGGTCCAAAACGACAAACCCCGCCTTGCCTTGAAAGCGGCAGGATACGCGCCACGGATACGCGCGCCCCGCGCTGGTCATGGGGGCCACGATTACAGTCCTTAAATGCGCATTCAGTTCGTTAGGCGAGACCACCAGGCACGGTCGCGTCTTGCGAATTTCGCTGCCAAGGGTCGGATCAAGACGGACCAGATGCACTTCGCCTCGGGTGGGCTTCGCGTTTACCACTCCCACTCCTCTTTATCGAAACGAGTCGGGGTCATCGCATCCAGTAGCCGATCCTCGTCCCTGCTGCTCATCAATCGCGCGGCCTCATCCCATCCCTGCCGGGGGCGATGCGCGGACATGACGATCAGCCGGCCGGGCTCAGCGCTCAGCTCGACCTCCTCCGGCAAATTAGCCTGATCGAGCAGCGCTTTGGGCACACGAACCCCGCGCGAGTTGCCGATGCGTATAATGCGAGTCATGATGGCCATGTAGCTACATTGTAATCACGGGCGCAATCCATATGCAAGTCCCGAATATCAGTGCGGTCTTGTGGAAAGTTAGTGGCCGAAGTCGGTCTTGGCGGCGTAGGCGGGCTTCTGCACCGCGAGGCTTGCGACGCGCTCCGCGCCGAGCTGCTCCAGGAATGCTGCCGGGTCCTTCACGCCGGTTACCCATCGCGCCAGCCAGGCTTCGAAGTCGGCGCGGGTCTTGGTGCCCTTGTGGTATTCGGCGTAGTAGTTGTCGTCGCGGTTGTAATAGCCCTGGATGGGCGAGGGGTGCGCGCCGTGCGGCACTGCGCAGACGGCCGAAACGAGGAAGCCGGGGACCACGGTGCGGTTGGGGTCGCTGGCGATCACCTTGGGCCCGACGATCTCCTCGGCGACTACGATGACGTGCTTGGCCGCGCGCACGGCGTCGGGGCCGGAGCCGAGGTTGCCCCAAATGTGGGCATTGCCGTAGACGTCAGCGCGCTGCGCCTGGATGATCGCCACGTCGGGAGTCAGCGCGCGCACGGCGACCATCTTTTCGTCAGTGAAAGGCGCGGTAAATTCGGCGAGATCGGGATTGCGCGCGAGAATGTCCGAGCCGATAGAGGTGTAGGTCGGCAGGAAGGGCACGCCCAGCGCTCCGGCGTGCAGCGCCAGCGCGATGGTGAAGTTCGAGTGGTTGATAGTCTCGACCTGATGCGGAATGTTTTCTTCCATGGCGCGGCGGAAGTTGTAGGCCGAGCCCATCATCACGTTGCCCACCCACGCGGCAACCACTTTGCGGGCCACGCCCGCGCCGATCATCTGGTCGAACAGAATGTCCGAGATGGGGCCGACCAGTGTCAGGTCGCGCTTGCCCTGCCGGATGATCTCGTGCCCGGCGGCGAAGGGGATCATGCTTTCGAGGCACAGCCCCATCGCCACGCTCGCGCCATCCGGGACGAAGCGCGCGACGGCGTCGGCGAGTGTGGTTACTTTTTCAGCTTGCTTGTCGGATGCTTTGGACATTACCTGTTGCTCCTGTCAATTGACGATAGGCGGACTGATCAGAGCCCCGACCGCGAGGGAGGGGGCACGCCTGCCGATTAACAATCTGAATGAAATGAAACTATCTCTGCCAACGCTCGTGCCCCCTCCCTCACGGTCGGGGCTCTGATCTAATGATGATTCCAGCGCGGCGCGCGTTTTTCCAGAAACGCCACGATGCCTTCCTTGGCGTCGTGTGTGGGCGCGAGGCGGCGAAGGAAGAAGCTCTCGCTGTCATCGAGCAGGCGGATGAAGTCCAGTCCGCGCGTGCGCTGCAGCAGATGCTTGGTCAGGCGCAACGCGGTGCCGCTTTGCGCGATCATCTCGCCGAGCAGGGCATTCAGAGAAGACGCCAGCGCGTCTCCATCCACCACACGGTTCACCAGCCCCAGCGCCAGCGCCTCGCGCGCCGGGATGCTCGCGCCGGTCAGGATCATCTCGGCGGCCTTGCGGTAACCGATCAGGTGCGGCAACAGGATCACGCCGACCGGCGGCATCTGGCCCAGCTTAATCTCGGGCTGGCCGAACTGCGCCGTCTCCGTGGCGATGACCATGTCGCACATGGCCACCAGCTCGAGGCCTCCGCCCAGGCAGTGCCCCTCGACGGCGGCAATGACGATTTTGTCGGACTTCGCGAGCAGGCGGAAGATGGCGTGGAACGACAGGATCATCTTCTCGATGGTGGCGGGCAGATGGTCCTGAATGCTGACGCCGGCGCAGAATGCTTTCGCGCCCGTTGCGCGAAACACGATGAAGCGCAGGCCCGCGTCAGCCTCGGCGGCGGTGAGCGCGGCGGCGATCTCCTCCATCATGGCGATGTCGATGATGTTCAGCGGCGGCCGGTTGAGTTCAATAGTCAGTACCGGCGCGGCGCGCTCGACGGCGATGGTGGTGTAGGTCGATGAGTAGTTCGATGTGGTCATGTTGCGCGTTGGTCCTTATTGCGTGCTTGCCATTTCGTACATGGTGGACGCCCCATTACTGGCGCGGCTCGGATCAGTTGTGGCGATGTTCCGACTAATCCCCAATCCCTAAAACCCAACCCCCGCTCCCTCACGGTCGCGGCACTGTCACGCGCAAATTACTTCGTCCAAAAATGATTCGGGTCATAGTCGCGGATGACCTTCAGCTCGCGCGCGTTGGGCGGTTTGGTCTCACGTGTTTTCTTCAAAGTGCGCAAGGGCCAGCCGGTGTTGGCCAGCACGTCATTCACGGCGACGCCGGGGTGTGTCGAGTCGAGATAGGCCTCGCCGGAATCGTCGAAGCGCAGCACGGCTTTGGTGGTGATCACCGCCGAAGGGCCGCCCTGCTTCAGGCGGGGATGCTCACGCCAAGGACCGTTGCCGGGGCTGGTGATGTAATTCACGCGCTCGGGTAGGCGCTCCTTCTCATGCGCCATCAGCGCGACAAAGCGATGGGCGAGGGTGGCGATGTCGCAGGCGCCGCCGCTGCCCGGCAGCCGGACGTACTTCTTGTCGGCTCCCGATCCCGACTCGACCTCGGTCGAGTTCAGGTTGCCGTGCTTGTCCACCTCCGCCGCGCCGAGGAATCCGAGGCTGACGCGGCCCTGTTGCAGCAGCGCCATGCACTCGAGCATGGTCATGCAGGCCAGCGCGCCGGTGATGTTCGGCCCGTCCGACATGGTCATGATGAGCTTCGAGGCCGGAGTGCGGCGCAGCACGCCATTCTCGAAGACGCCGATGGCGTTGGGCGCGTGCGTGTTCTTGGCGACGACATAGGCGATCAGCGGCAAGCGCATCCCGACAAAGACCACGTCGCCGTCATGAATCTCGCGCGCCGCCGCCACCACCATCAATTCCGATAAAGTGTAATCCGCCATGCGTGGGTTGAGCCTCCGTGGAATGCGAGTGCGCGAACATGAAGGAGTACCGCAAACCACGTGCCATTGTCAATTTGCGGGAGGAGACAGAAGTCAGAAGACAGAAGTCAGAATGGAAAGGACGGATAAGCGCCGCGTGCGTGACAGAGCCGCGACCGGAAGGGAGCGGTGGCGTGCATCCACACAATTTCCATAGTGCGCATTCCGGCTATGTTGCTTCCGAATCCGTATTGCACTTCACGCCACCGCTCCCTCCCGGTCGCGGCTCTGTCACGCATTACCGGCTGAGCAGCGGGAAGCGCTCGGGGTGCTCGATGGATTCCACCGATCGGACAATCCACAATCAAGAAACCCCCAACGTGGCGGTGCGCCACTTCCATCTGTTGCCTGGGATTGGACGGATTGCGGGAGTAGAATCTTGCGTTATGAAATGGATCAACAGTTGCGGTATGCTTCTGGCGCGGATCATGACGCATGTTTCTGAGCTTGCCATCGGAGATTCGACAATCCACAATCAAGAAACCCCCAACGTGGCGGCCTGTGCCAACCCATTCTTCATGGATCGGCACGCGGGTCCGGAAAGACCGAGGAGACGATTGAAGTTTCGAAATGAGAGCCGTCCGTGGACCGTCTGTTTCAGCCTGATGATGGTTGCTGAAATCGTCCAACTGCTCCTCGTCCCGAATCTTGCGGCAGCGCAATTGCCTCCGAGTTCCAGCACCGGCACGCATGGTCAGCGGACACTGAATGCCCGGCGCACCGAGCTGGCGGTGCGAATTGACGGCGAACTGAATGAAGAAGCCTGGGGCCAAGCGGCGGTTTCCTTGAATTTTACGCAGCAGGAACCCCGCGAAGGCGAGCCCTCCTCGGAACGAACCGACCTGCTGGTTCTCTACACCACCACCACACTCTACATTGGGGTGATTTGCCACGACTCGGACCCCTCGGCCATCCGCGCCACCGAACGCCGTCGCGACGACGGCTTCGGCGAGGACGACCGCGTTTCGGTCATTCTGGATACGTTCCACGATCACCGCAGCGCATTCTTGTTTCGCACGAATCCCCTGGGCGCACAATACGACGCCTTAATTTCCGATGAGGGCAAGAGCGTCAACGCGAATTGGGATGAGAAATGGGAGGTTGCGGCGCAGACCAATGAGGCGGGCTGGACCGTGGAGTTTGCCATTCCCTTCCGGAGCTTGAGAGGTGGCGAGTCCAGCGGGCACGCCTGGGGAATAGATGTGGAGCGCATCATTCGCCGGAAGAACGAGCTGACGTATTGGAACAATTACCGGCGAGGATTTCAGTTGGAGAACGTTTCGCAAGCCGGGCACCTCAACGGCCTCGAAGGCATCGACACCGGGCTGCGCTGGCGCGTGAAGCCATACTTGCTCGGCGGATTCAGGCAAACCGTGCGCCGGGATGCCGCTGTTCCCGGCCGGTTTGACAGCGCCTTTCGCGATGCCTCCGATGCGGGCATCGAGGTCTTGAAATACCGCATCACTCCCAGTCTCACGGTCGACATGACCTGGAATACGGATTTTGCCCAGGCCGAGGTGGACACACTGCAGAATAATCTGGAACGGTTTCAGCTTTTTTTCCCCGAGACGCGCGAGTTTTTTCAGGAAGGCTCCGGAGTATTCGCCTTTGGCACGGCACAACGGGAGAGCGACCGGGAACTAACCATCTTCCATAGCCGCAGCATCGGGCGCTCCCCGCGCGGGACCGTGGTTCCCATCCGCGCTGGAGGCAGGGTTACCGGGAGAGTTTCAGGCCTTACCCTCGGATTGCTGAACATGCAGACCGCATCGCTGCAGACGTCGGCGGAGAATATTCCCGCCAGCAACTTCTCGGTGTTGCGAGCCAAACAAGACGTGCTGGCCCGCTCTAGCGTCGGCGCATTTTGGGTCAATCGGGAGTATGGGGGCAGCCCCGATTACAGCCGCGTCTTTGGGGTGGATGGCCGGTTTGTTTTTCTGCGCTATCTCACACTGGACGGATTCCTGGCGCGTTCCGGAGAGCCGAGCGGCATTACGGATACCTGGGCGAGCAGCTTCAACGGCAAATGGGATAGCGACCGACTGTTCGCCGCGCTGGAATCCTACTCGATTGATCCGAACTTTCGTGATGACATGGGTTTTGTTCTGCGCAGAGATGTGCGCAGGACCACGCCGTCGCTGGGCTTCCGGCCGCGTCCCGGAGTCTGGGGGATTCGGCAAATGGACGTCTCCAGCCGCTTCGACTACTACACCAACCATGCGGGACACCTGGTCGAGCGGATCAATCACTATACGCTGCTGATCACTTTGGAAAGTGGGGACTCCCTGAGATTTGCCGGCCACGTGTACCTGGATCGTCCTCGCAACAACTTCGAAATCAAACCGGGTGTCGTGATTCCCGCGGGTGACTATACCTGGAACACCTGGAGCGCCACGTACCGCGGCAGCTCCTCGCGCAGGCTTTCCGGACTCGTCCAGTTTGTCATGCTCTCGGATTATTACGACGGCAAAGCCCTCGACTTGAAACTCAATCCCACCTGGAAGCTGACTACGAGCTTGTCGCTCTCCGCCGATTACCGCATCGTGGATGCTTCCCTGCCTTACGGCGATTTCACGGACCACACTCTGAACGCGCGGGTGAATTATTCTTTCAATAACCAATGGTTAACCAGCACCATCGTGCAGTACGACCGCGCCACTTCGTTTTTCGGCTTTAATTTTCGGTTGAATTATATCTACCGGCCGGGTAGCGATCTGTTTCTTATTTACAATGAGACGCGTCAGGCAGGTGGGTTGCGCGACGGAGAAAAAGACCGCTCGCTACAAACCAAACTGACCTACTCCTTCGACTTCTAGACCATTTTTATAGTTACTGCAGAGGGCACTCGCACCATCAAAACAGAGCCGCGACCGGAAGGGAGCGGTACGGAATCAACGCCACCGTGCCCATCTGCCACCGCTCCCTTCCGGTCGCGGCTCTGTCACGCATTACCGGTTGAGCAGCGGGAAACGCTCGGGGTGCTCGATGGATTCGACCGAAAGATCGACGTCTAGATCGGGCCAATAGAGGTGATCGGGCGAAGGCCGCTCGACGCGGGTGAGCTGCGCCACCGTCTCCGCACGGAACCAGGGGAACTGCTCGAAGGGCAGAAACAACTCGCGCTCGGCTCCCGCTGAATCCGCTTCGTCCAGTGCCGTGGGCTTTTGAGTTTTTTTGCTAATATGGTGGAGTGGTCATTGAATTAATGTCAAAAGCCCACGGCATAAAAATCGTGCCGTGGCTACCAAAACATGCACACCCCGTGCATCCCTGGCGCTGGCAAATGAATCATATGTGCTAGACTTAGCAGAGTTTTGTGTGTTTCGGGAAAGGGAGCGTGCATGAGCTTCTACCGGCGCGGCGTCTTTATCATTCCGGCAACAATCATACTGTCCGCGGTGTTGGGCGGGGTCTATGGCCCTAGCGTGGGCGCGCAATCGAGCGCAAACGAAGAGAACGTCCGCAAGACCATTGAGTCCATTACCAGCGTGCTGGGCACCGTTGAGATGCAGTATGCCGACCCGGTGGACACCCAGAAGGCCATCTACGGCGGCGCCATTCCCGGCATGTTGACTTCGCTTGATCCGCACTCCAATTTCTTTGATCCCAAGTCGTTCGCCGCCATGCGCGAAGACCAGCGCGGGCGCTACTACGGCGTGGGCATGCAGGTGGCTCCGCGCAATGGCCGCACGGTGGTGATGGCGCCGTTCCCCGGCTCGCCCGCCTATAAGGCTGGCCTGCGCCCCGGCGACGTGATCTGGCAGGTGGACGATTCCCTCACCGAGGGGCTGAACACCACGGAAGTCGCCAACTTGCTGAAAGGCCCGCGCGGGACCACGGTCCGCGTGCAGGCCATGCGTGAGGGCACGCCGGAGCCGCTGAAGTTTGTGATCATCCGCGACGAGATTCCGCGCTTCAGCGTCGAGCATGCCCATATGATCGAGCCTGGCGTGGGCTATCTGCGCATTTCAAGTTTCATGGAGACCACTTCGAGCGAGCTGCGCGAACATATGCGCGAGATGAGCGCCGAGGGCCTGACCGGCCTGGTGGTGGACCTGCGCGGCAATCCCGGCGGCCTCTTGAAAGAAGGCGTCTCGGTGGCCGAGACGTTCCTGCAGCGCGGTCAGGTGATCGTGTCGCATAAAGGACGCAACTCGCGCGAGCAGCAGTACTCGGCCTCGCGCGCGGCGCGCGGCAGCGAATTTCCGCTGGTGGTGTTGATTGACCGCTCCAGCGCCAGCGCCGCCGAGATCGTCTCCGGGGCCATACAAGATCATGACCGCGGATTGATTGTCGGCGAGCCCAGCTTCGGCAAGGGGCTAGTGCAGACCGTGTTCCCGCTCAGCGAGAACACCGGCTTGGCGCTGACCACGGCGAAGTATTACACGCCCAGCGGACGGCTCATCCAGCGCGATTACTCGAGCCTCTCGCTCTACGATTATTTCAACGACACCAACAAGGCCGCCGGCACTGTCAGCCAGACGGACGTGCGCCACACCGATACGGGCCGCACGGTTTACGGCGGCGGCGGCATCACTCCGGATGTGAGCTTCTCCCCGCCCAAGCCCAACGAGTTTCAGTTGACGCTGGCGCGCCGCGACGTATTCTTCAAATTCGCCAGCCGCTATTTGGCCGAGAACAAGTCCATCAGCAAAGAGTTTGAGGTAACCCAGCCTGTGGTCGAGCGCTTCAAGCGTTTTCTGAAGGAAGAAGACGTAGCCTACGAAGGCGCCGACTTCGAGGCCAATCTCGACTTCATCAAGCAGCGCGTGAAGATCCAACTGGTGTTGGTGGAGTTCGGCATGAACGATGCCTACCGGGTGGAAGCCATCCACGATCCCTCGATCAAGAAAGCCATTGAAATGCTCCCGCTGGCCGGCTCGATGTTGGAGAATACTCGCCGCGCGCAACTGGAAAAAGAGAAGCCCTAGCGGCGTATTGCCGGATGGCGTGACAGTGCCGCGCGCGTCAGCAAGCGGGCCAATGGCACACCCGCGTCCCCAGCCGGCGATGATTTCCTTCAATCCCAAAATACAACAGCGTGTTGATCGGGCAGGGTTCTCCATCGGCCCGCTCGCTGACGCGCGCGGCACTGTCCCGCCGGACGGTTACTTAACTTTTAATGGATTTGGTGGCAGCCGCCGCCGAGTAGGCGGCGGGCGGATGCGCTTCCGGGACCAGGGTGGCCATCAGGCGACGTGCTGCTTCCGGCAGATAGCCGCGCTTGCGCCAGGCCATGCCTTCCACCTGCTTGCCGAACAGGTGGCTGGCGTCCACGATCTTCACGTCCTTGCGAATATCCGGGCTGGTCTCCTGCTCCTGAATCACCGTGATACCCAGTCCCTCGCGCACGAATCCGAGCAGCAGGCGCGAATCGCCGGTCTCAACCAGCGTGCGATATTCCAGGCCCTTCTCCTGAAAGGCGCGATGGATGCGCTTGCCGGAAGATGCTTCGCGGTCGGGCAGGATCAGAGGGACTTTGCTCAGGTCGGCGAGCGAGATATCCTTCTTCCTGGCGAGTTCATGCTTGATGGGAATGGCCAGCATCATGCGCAGCTCCACGCACTTGTGCCACTCGAGCGTGGGCGGACAGGACTCCAGCGGAAGGTAGCCGAAGTCGGCGGTGCCCTGTTCGATCATCGCGCCGATCTCGAAGCCGCGGCGCCGCAGGACTAGAATCTCAACCTGGGGATGTTGGTTCATGAACGTCTTCAGGCGGCTCAAGAATTTGTTGAGTATGGCCTGT